>JBPCRG010000181.1:0-6443 GCA_050997095.1 Thermomicrobiales bacterium
CCCCATGCCGCTCGACGATCGTGCTGCAGATCGACAATCCGATTCTCAATCCGGGCAGATGGCTGTGCTGGGCGTTGGCCGCCCTGCCGAACGGAAGGAAGATCGCCTCGATCTCCCCGGCCGGCAATCCGATCCCGGAATCGCGGACGGCGATCTCGTAGCCGCCGACCACGCCGAGCACCGAGACGAGGATCTGCCCGCCCGCCGGGCTGTACTTGACCGCATTGTCGAGGAGGTTCGTCATGACCTGCTCAAGACGGTCCGCGTCCCCGAGGATGACGCCGGTCCCGTCGGGCAGCGCGATCTTCAGATCGTGGCGGTCGGTGCTGAGGTACTCGCCGTAGCGCCGCAGCACCTGACCCACCAGGCCGACGAGGTCGAGCGTCTCCAGGCGCAGCGGCAACGGCCCCAGACGGATCCGAGACACGTCGAGCATGTCGTCGACGAGCAGCGCGAGTCGGCCTCCCGCCTCGTTCAGCCTCCGCATGTACCGCTCGACCTGGTCGGGGTCGTTGCGGGTCGCGACCTCGCGCTGCAGCAGCGACGCGAAGCCGGTGAGCGCGGTGATGGGCGTCCGCAGCTCGTGCGCCGCGACGGAGAGGAACTGGTCCCGCACCTCGACCGCGTGCCGCGACGCGCGGTAGAGCTGGGCGTTCTCGATCGCCAGCGCCGCCCGCCGCGCCATCTCCTCGGCCAGCCCCAGCTCCGCGGGCGTGAACCGGTGGGGCCGGGCGGAGGCGATGGTGACGACGCCGATCGGCCCGCCCCGGGCGATCAGCGGCGCGACCACCGCGGAGCGGTAGGCGAGCGCGTCGTACTCCGCGGCAAGCGGCTTCGATCCGACGAGCATCGCCTGCATGTCGTCGTCGATCGACGCATAGAGCATCGACCGCCCCGAACGCACGGCGTAGCCCGCGCCGTACGGGGAATTCGGGTCGAGCGGCCGTCCCGTGACCAGCGCGGCCAGCCGGGGCTCCAGCGCGGGGTCCCGATGCGCGACCACGACGCGCTCGGGCTCGCCCCCGTCGCCGATGGTCTGCACGACGCAGAAATCGGCCAGATGCGAGACCACCAGCCGCGACAGGTTGATCAACGTCGTCTCCAGGTCCAGCGACGACCCGAGCACCGCGGACGTCTCGGACAGGAACCAGAGATTGAATTCGGCCTCGTGACGCTCGGTCACGTCGCGGCAGTTCGCGATGATGCCGTTGATCGCGGGATCGTGGAACAGATTCGTCGCGGTCACCTCGAGCCAGCGGTAGCCGCCGCCGCTGTCTCGGAAGCGCAGCACGAACGGCTGGCTCACCCCCGGCTGCTTGGCGACCTTGAAGAACGCCCGCCGGAGACGCTTCGAATCCTGCGGATGGACGCGGGCGAAGTTGTCGGCGCCGACCACGTCGTCGGCCGAGCTGCCGAACACCCGCTCGACCGCCGGACTGACGTCCCGCACCTTCGCGTCGCGATCCAGGATCAGGATGATGTCCGATGCGTTCTGGACGAGCGAGCGGAACCGCTCCTCGATCCGCCGCCGCTCCTCGTCGGCGATCTTCCGCTCCGTCACGTCGTAGAGATAGAGCGACAGGCCCTCCGCGGCCGGGTAGACATGGACCTCGATCCAGCGGTTGATCGACGGCAGCGCCATCTCGAATTGGGCGGAACGCTGGGTCCGCGCCGCACGCCGCAGCTCCTTTTCGAACAGCGGCGGCAGCCAGTCCGAGAAGACCTTCCACAGCGGCCGACCGGACGCCTCCTCCAGCGTCTGGCCGATCAGCGAGAGCGCGCGCTGATTGGCGTACGTCAACCGCCAGCCGCGGTCGACGGCGATGAATGCGGCCGTCATCCGCTCCAGCGTGTCGGTCAGCCGCCGCTGCGACTCTTCCACCTCCGTGCGCGCCGACTCCGCCTGCACGAGCCTGAGGCGCTCCTCCTCCATCCGCTTGCGCCCCGTCACGTCCATGGTCACGCCGACCACCCGGACCGCCGCGCCGGATGGCTCGCGTTCGAGGACTTTCCCCTTCGCGCTCAGCCAGCGCGTCGCGCCGGACGGAAGCACGATCCGGAACTCGACCTCGTACTGGTCGACGACCGTTTCGATCAGCCGCTGATTGCGGCCCACGTGCTCGCGGTCGTCGGGATGGATGAGCGCGAACCAGTCGGCGGCGGGCAGCTGAAGAACGTCCGGCCCCAATCCGTAGATCTCCGGCATCTGCTTGGACCATTCGACGACGCCGGTGGAGGGGTTCCAGTGCCACGACCCCATGCCCGCGGCGTCCATCGCGATCCGGAGCCGCTCGTCGCCCGAGCGGACCGCGGCCTGCAGCTCGACGCGCTCCATGGCCAGGCTGAGATAACCCGCGACCGCGATCACGATCCGGAGATCGGACGCCCCGAGTCGCACCGATCCCGCCCGCTCGACGTTGAGCACCCCCGCAAGCTCTCCCCGGCGGAAGAACGGAGCGCAGACCTCGGAGGTGATGGCGGGATCGACGGGGAGGAACTCCCGATCGGCGTGCACGTCCTCGATCAGCACCGCCCGCCCGCTGCGGACGACCCGGCCCATCACGCCGCGCGTCACGGGCAACCGATCCAGGGCGGCGTGATACCCGAACTGCGCGGGCAGGACCAGCTGGCTCGCGTGCTCCAAGGCGTAGAGGCCGACGTGGCTGTGCCCGAACGACGTCGCGAGGTGGTCGACGACGCGGGAGAACATCGCCTCCAGCGAGAGGTCGTTGCTCAGCGCCTCGCGGACGCCATGCATCAGGCGAAGTTCGTTCGCCTGGCGTTCGGCCTGCGTGAGCAGGTCCTGACACCGCTGCTCGGCGCCCTCCCGATCGACGAGGGTGACGCCGTCCCGACGCAGCCGGCGAAGCTCGAGCCCTTCCAACCGCAGGATCAGGCCCTGATGCGAAAGCGGCCTGAACACGATCTCGTCGACGCCGAGGTCCATCGCGGCCAGCGCGCCGTTCGACGACGGGCCGTCGACCAGCGCCAGCACGTCCGGACGACATCGTCCGCCGGCGATCCGGCGGGTCATGGCGACCTGCGCCACGGCGTGCGGGTTGCCGAGCGCGGCTTCGTCGACGATGATCAGGTCGATGCCGGAGCCCTCCCGATCCGGGCCGTCCAGCCTGCCGCGGACGATGTCCGCCCGCATCTCCAGCACCTTGCGGATCACCGCGAGGTCGGACGAGTCGAACATGATCGGCACGACCACCATGGGATGGCGGCCGGTCGGCGGGGCCGCGGCAATCTCCGGTAGCCGATGGTCGGTGGCGGGCACGGCGTTCACCACGTCGCGAAAAAGCGGACACAGTTCTATGATCAAGATCATAGGGCCGTCGCGCCGATTCGGCGCCCGGCGCCGCGTGACCTTTGTCCTAGGATTCGGGACTTATGATCTCACCGCGATCGCTGCGCATCGAGGAACGCCCGGATGTCCGCGAGATCCGGCAGGGCCTCCATCGCGCCCCGCCGCGTCGTCGTCAACGCTCCCGCCGCGGACGCGAACTCGACGTCGTCGCGACCGAGCCCGCGCCACCCCGCCGCGATCAGCCGTGAGATCAGCGCGGCGGTGAATGCGTCGCCGGCGCCGGTCGGGTCGACCGCTTCGACGGCGAACGCCGGGATGAACCGCCGATCCGCCGGGGGCGGATCGTCGCGCACCGTCCACCAGGCGCCCCGAGCGCCGTCGGTCAAGACGGTGAAGCGCGCGCCGAAACCTTGGGCGTGCAGGAGCGCCCCGACCGCCTCCATCTCCGGATCGAAGAGGTATCGGGCGTCGTCGAGGCTGAGCTTGAGCAGCGTCGCGGCCTTGAGCACCGGCAGGCAGGCGGCGAACGCCGCGTCGCGATCCGGCCAGAGCGTCGGCCGGACGTTGATGTCGAAACAGACCGGCACACCGGCCGCCGCCGCGAGGGCGACGGCGCGCGTCACCGCCGCCCGCGACGGGTCGGCCGCCAGCGCCACGGAGCCGACGACGAGCGCGGACATCGACTCGACGCCCGCCGCATCGACGTCCGCGTCCGAGATCAACCGGTCGGCCATGCGCAGGAGCCGGAAATGGCCGTCCCCGCGGGCGTCCTTCCAGGCGAACGCGACCGTCGTGTCGGCGTCGCCGGTCGACCGCAGGCGCGAGACGTCCACCCCCGCGGATCGAAGCGTCGTCCGCAGCCTGCCGCCGAACGGATCGTCGCCGACGACCCCGCAGAAGGCGCTGGGCACGCCGAGGCGGGCCAGCGCGACGACGACATTGGCGGGGGCGCCGCCCGGCCTCGCGGCGAACGACGCCACGTCCTCCAGCCGGGTCGCGCCGTCGGACGCGATTAGATCGATCAGCGTCTCGCCGATGCTCAGCACGGTCGCGGCGGGAGTGGTGGGCACGCCGCTCAATCTCCGGCCGCGAGACGCTGGACCGAGCCGGAGGTGTCGCGCCGGACCTCGTCGACCGCGGGCACGCTCTCGATCTTGTTCAGGATCTTGCTGAGTTGGCCGATGTCCCCGACCTCGATCGTGACGTAGAGATTGACGGTGCGGTCGTCGTTGGTCGTCGTCTGCACGAAGAGGATGTTGACCTTCTCGTCCGCCAGCAGCGTGCTGATGTCCTTCAGCAGGCCCACGCGGTCCCAGGCGCGCACCTGGATCCCGACCGGGAAGGTGTCGCCCGCCTTGGCTCCCCAGGTCACCTCGACGAGCCGCTCCGGATCGTTGCGGTTGAGCACGTTCGGGCAGTCGGCGCGGTGGACGGTGATGCCGCGGCCGCGCGTCACGTACCCCAGGATCTCGTCGCCGTTGACCGGCTTGCAGCAGGCTCCCAGGGAGGTCAGCAGGTCGCCGACGCCCATCACCTCAAGCCGCAGGGGCGACTTCGGCTTCGGGACGTGCGGCGAGGCGGAGAGCACCTCCTTGGCCTTGCCGTCCTCACCCAGCCGCGACGCGATCAGCTGAGCCGAGATCGCGCCGTAGCCGATCGCCGCCAGCATGTCCTCGGCCTTGGCGTAGCGCGGGAAGAACTTGTGGATGTCCTCCGGCCGGAGATCGAGCCCGAGGCGCCGGAGCTCGCGGTCCAGCGTCTCCTTGCCCTGGCTGACGTTCTCGCCGCGCTCCTGACGCCGGAACCACTGCCGGATCTTCTCGCGGGCGGAGGCGGAGGTGACGTAGCCGTGGTCCTCGCGCAGCCAGTCGCGGCTCGGGCCCAGCTTCGACTTGCTCGTCGCGACCTCGACCATCTGGCCGTTCTGGAGCTTGGTGTCGAGCCGGACCTGCTGGTCGTTGACGCGGGCGCGGACGGTGTGGTGCCCGATCTCGGTGTGGATGTGGTAGGCGAAGTCGATCGGTGTCGCGCCCGCGGGCAACTCGATGATGTCGCCCTTCGGCGTGAAGACGTAGATCATCTCCTCGAGGACGTCGGACTTGACCGTCTCGACGAATTCTTCGGCGTCCTTTACCTCCGACTGCCATTCGAGCAGCTGGCGCAGCCACGCGATCTTCGCCTCGACCTTCGCGTCGCCCTTGCTCGCCTCTTTGTACCGCCAATGCGCGGCCACCCCGTACTCGGCGACCTCGTGCATCTGCCGGGTGCGGATCTGGATCTCGAGCGCGCGGCCCTCCGGCCCGATCACCGCGGTGTGCAGGCTCTGGTACATGCTCTGCTTCGGCGTCGCGATGTAGTCGTCGATCTCGCCGGGGATCGGATGCCACATCGAGTGGATGATCCCGAGCGCGCCGTAGCAGTCCCGCTGGCGGTCCTCGGGGACCATCAGCCGGATCCCGATCACGTCGTAGATTTCTTCGAACGAACGTTGCTTCTGGCGCATCTTGCGCCAGATCGAGTAGATGTGCTTTGCCCGGCCCGAGATCTCCGCCTCGATCCCCTCCTCCGCCAGCGCCTCCTTCAGCTGGGTCATCACCCGCTCGATGTAGGCGGCCTGCCCGCGGTTTCGCACGTCGAGGTTTGCCCGCAGCGACTCGTACGCCTCGGGGTTGATGTACCGGAACGCGCGGTCCTCGAGCTCCGACTTGAACTGCCAGATCCCGAGCCGGTTGGCGAGCGGCGCGTAGATCTCCATCGTCTGCTGGGCGATCCGGATCTGCTTGTCGCGCGGCATCGCGTCGAGCGTGCGCATGTTGTGCAGGCGGTCGGCGAGCTTGATCAGCACCACGCCGATGTCGTCGATCATCGCCAGGAACATCTTGCGCAGGCTCTCGGCCTGCGCGGTCCGCTCGCGGCTCGCCTGGCTCTCGGAGTCGGTCTCGCCGGTCCAGGGAATCTGCCCGAGCTTGGTCACGCCGTCGACCAGCCGCGCGACGCGCTCGCTGAACTGCTTGGTCAGCACCTCCAGCGTCACGCCGCAGTCCTCGACCACGTCGTGCAGCAGCGCCGCCGTGATCATCTCAGGATCGAGCCGCATCCGCGACAGGATGATCGCGACCTCGATCGGGTGGAC
>JBPCRG010000191.1:0-2517 GCA_050997095.1 Thermomicrobiales bacterium
CACGATCCCGTTCAGCGAGATCACCGCGACCTCCGTGGTGCCGCCCCCGATGTCGATGATCATGTTGCCCGACGGGTCCGCGACCGGGACCCGGGCTCCGATCGCCGCCGCGAGCGGCTCGCTGATCAGGTACGCCCGGCGCGCGCCCGCGTTCAACGCGGCGTCGCGGACGGCGCGGCGCTCGACCCCAGTCACGCCGGCGGGGACGCAGATCATCACCTCGGGCCGGATCAGCGAGAAGCGGCCGCAGCTCTTGTTGATGAAGTAGCGGAGCATCTCCTGCGTGACCACGTAGTCGGCGATCACGCCGTCGCGCATGGGACGCACGACCTCGATCGTCTCCCGCGGCTCGCGGCCGAGCATGTTGCGGGCCTCCAGGCCGACGGCCTTGACTTTCCCGTCTTTAGCGGAGATGGCGACGACGGAGGGTTCGTTGATCACGATGCCACGTCCGCGCACAAAAACAAGGACGTTCGCCGTCCCCAGATCGATCCCTATCTGTTTCGCCACGCGGTCGTTCTCCGGCTACGCACTGGTGCGGAGGCGAGGTCTTAAGGCAAACCGATCCGATTTCGGGTTTCCGCCCAGCAACCGGAGATTGTACCATAGGGGAAGTTTGCCTCAGGTCCTTGATCCCCGCGTCGAGACGGCCTAAAAACTTCGGGGTAGCGCGCTCAAGATGAGGGTCCAGAACGGCGATGGCTGACGCAGGCACGGGACAGCGCCCCTCCGAACGACCGCCCGACTCCGGCGCCCGCGCCGAGGAGGCGAACCGGCAACGGGACCGCGGCGGAGGCGGCGCCCGCAAGAGCGCCCGCCCGCCCGACGCGGGCGAGGAGCGCCGCCCCCCGCGCCGGAGCCAGTACGACCGCGGCGCGGCGTACGGCTACGGCGACGGGGTGGAGCGCGCGCATTGCCGTCAGATGCTGCGTTTCGCGCCGCCGACGGATGGGGTCAGCCACCGGACGGGAATCGCAACGCTGGCCCTTCACACCGTCTCGGAACGACCGGCGGCGATGCTGCTCTGCGACCATGAGCATGCCGGACCCCACGTCTGGCCGGACGGCGAGGTCGTGGCGTCGCGGACTTCGGCCACGCCGGAGACCGAGTCGTAGCAGTCCGGCGGACGGCCGTGTCAACCCGGCAGGCGGGCGAGCCGCGGCCGCTTGAGCGCGAACCCTGTCAGGACGAAGATCCCGAGGAAGCGCAGACCGCCGGATAGCAAAAGGATAGGCACGGTCCCGGTGTGCGAGACCGCGATCGACGCCAGCAGCGGCGAGATGCAGGCTCCGCCCCCCTGCGCCAGATTCGTCCAGCCCAGGAGCGACGCCCGCTCGGACTCTCGGCCCGCAAGCTCGACCGAGCGCAGGGTCAGCCCGAGCATGTGTCCAGGCCACGCGCTTTGGGCGATCACGTCGACGCCGAACCCCAGCCAGAAGAAGGGCACGACCGCCCACAGCACGGGCACGATCGACGCGCCGATCCCGCTGAGCAGAAGCACCTTGGTCGGTCCGCTCTCGTCGCTCAGCCGACCCCAGCGCCGCTGCACGATCACGCCGGCGACCGCGGCGATCAATTGCGAGACCGCGAAGTAGGCGGTCGGCGCATGCAGGTCGTTGATGATGTAGCGCGGCAGGACGGGCCAGGCGAGCGCGGACCCGAACCAGAAGACGAAGACGCCGCCGAGGAAGCGGCGGGCCGCCGGGTCGGGCGGCAGTGAATGCACCGACCGGGCGGGCGGCACCGGCTGCGACCCCGCCAACCTGAGGAGCCGCCGCACCAGAAAGAGGGATCCGACGCCCGCGACCGCCGCGACGCCATAGGCCAGCGGCAGCGCGCGCTCCTTCGACGCGAAGAGGAAGAGCAGCACGACGCCGACCATGACGGGGATGGTCGAGAGCGTCGCCGCTGTCCCGCGCGCGGCGAGCCACCGGCCGCGCTCGCCCGCGCCGACGAGACCGGCGATGAAGCTCGTCCACAGCGGCAGCGCGAGACCTTCGCCGATGCCCCAGAGGAAAACGAGCGGAATGATCACGGTCGCGCGCACTTGGTGGGCCAAGAGCAGATACGCCACGAGCGCCGCGAAGACGGTGCGGGCGAACGTCAGACAGAGCAGGACCGTTTTGCCGGAGCTTCCGACCCGCCCGGCGAGACGCGGGCCGAGCCATCCGGACCCGAAGCCGAAGAGATTGGCGCCGCTGTTGTAGATCCCCAGCGCAAGGGAGCCCGCGCCGCCCAGCAGCAGCAGCGGGTTGACGAACGCGTCGTTGACCGCCTTCAGGATTCCCCACGCCCCTGCCTCGAACTGCATGGGGCGGTTCAGGGATCTCCGTCGTCGCGCCCGAGACTTCGCCACGCCTGCCACCCCGGCCGAGCCGCGCCAATGACCTCACCGGGGTTCGATCTCCCTGGATTCGTTACTCTCGCAGAACCGGACCCGATTGGAAAGCGGCCCGAAGGGAGTGCGCTCGTCAGCCGTTCCTTGACCACCGCGGCCGACCTCATTCCGATGATCGT
>JBPCRG010000195.1:0-2629 GCA_050997095.1 Thermomicrobiales bacterium
GCCCCCTCCCGGCCGGACCCCCGTCTCCCAGCCGAAGGGCCCGGCCAGCCTGACCATCGTCAAATACACCTGCAAGACCGGGTACGACGTCCTCGCCGCGAAGGCCGATCCCGAGCGGGACTGCCCGAAGACGACCGGCGGCGTCGCCTTCACCCTGGTCGGCGGCAACAGCCAGCTCAAGAAGTCCACCGGCGGCGACGGCGCGGTCCTCTACAAGAACGTCCCGGCCGGCTCGTATCTGATCAAGGAGACGTTCCCCGCGGACGTGACCTCGGCCTTCATCTCCTCCTGCGTCAGCGACGCCCGCCAGTTCGACGCGTACCCCTTCCTCCCGTTCGCCGTCGTCGGGGCGAACGGCACTGTCGGGATCCGGCTGGTCGCGGGCGAGAACCTGACCTGCAGCTGGTATGACGTGCTGGCCAAGAAGGCGCGGAGCGCCACGCCCGGCGCCGGCGGGGCGACGGTGGCGCTCACCCTGCTCGACTGCCCCGGCGCCTCCGCCAACCCCGCGCAGTGCGTCCCCGCCACCACGGCCGCCGGATTCAGCCTCGAGCCGACCGACGGTGCCGGGACCGCCGCGACCCTGACCACCGACGCATCCGGCCGCGGAACGGTCTCCGTCGACCCCGGCGTCTACGCGTTGACGGAAGGCGACGCCACCTGGTGTTTCGCCGACTCGGCAGCCTTCGACGCCAAGGGCAACCTCACCGTCGCCGAGGGGGCGACGGTGAACGTGAAGATCTACAACTGCGGGAAATGAGCTTTGAGCCCTGAGCTATGAGCCGTGAGCACGGCTTGCTTGAATGAAGCGTTGCAGCAGGAGCGTGCCGGGGAGAGGAACGGACCGGCAGCCCACGGCTCACCGCTCAAAGCTCATGGCCCAAAGCTTGCGGCCCATCCGGAGGACCCCGAAACGGATGTCGAGCACGGATCGCGCCTCCACTGGATGGGCCTATCTGACGCTGCGCCATCGCGACTTCCGGCTGCTGTGGGCGACGGAGGGCATCTCGACCGTCGGCTCGCAGATCCAGCGCGCCGCGGTCGCCTGGCAGATCTTCCAGATGACGGGCGATCCGCTGAAGCTCGGCATCCTCGGGCTCTGCCGCTTCGTGCCGATCATCCTCTTCGGCATCGCCGGGGGAGTGCTGGCGGACCGCCGCGACCGGCGGCAGACGCTGCTGGCGACCCAGTTCGTCCTGCTGCTGACCTCCGCCGCGCTCGCCGCGCTCACCTTCCACGGCTCGATTTCCCTCTACGCGATCTACGCGATCACCATCTTCTCGGCGACGGTGGAATCGGGCTCGAACCCGACCCGGCAGGCGTTGATCCCGGCGCTCGTGCCGCGGGGCGACCTGCCGGGTGCGACGACGATGAACCTGCTGGCGTTCCACGTCGCGGCGGTCGGAGGCCCGGCTTTGGGCGGCCTGTTGATCGCGTGGCGCGGCATCGGCACGGCCTATCTCGTCGACGCCGTCTCGTTTCTGGCCGTGATCGCGGCCGTCCTGCTGATGCGCCAGCGCCCGCAGATCCCCTCGCTGGCGATGGGCGGGTTCGCGGCGGCGCTGGAGGGGCTTCGGTTCCTGCGCGGGATGCCGGTGCTGCTCGGGGTGATGGGGACCGATTTCGTCGCCACGTTCTTCGGCGTCAGCAATTCGCTGATGCCGATCTTCGCCGGCAACATCCTGCACGCGGGGCCGCAGGGCTACGGCCTGCTGCTCGCCGCGCCCGCGGCGGGGGCGGTCGCGACGGCGCTGATCATGGGCTTCATCCGGATGCCCGCGCGTCCGGGCGCGGGCGTGCTGCTGTCGGTGCTCGTCTACGGCGCGTGCCTGCTCGGGTTCGGACTCAGCCGATCCTTGGCGCTCTCGCTCGCGCTCCTCGCGGGCAGCGGCGCGGCGGACTCCGTGAGCATGACGCTGCGCCATGGCGTGCGCAACCTGCTCACCCCGGACGCGTTGCGCGGGCGGGTCGCCGCCGTCCACCGCACCCTCGGCGTGGGCGGGCCGCAGCTCGGCGAGTTCGAGGCGGGCCTGCTCGCGTCGCTGATCGGGGCCGGTCCGGCCGTCGCGCTTGGGGGGATGGGCACGATGCTCTCGGCGATCGCGATCGCGAAGCGGATCCCCGCCATCGCCGCCTACCGGCTCGACGCCGATCCGACAGACGCGACGGACGATCCCCGGCCGGCGGCGCTCAACGCTTGACGCACCGACCGGCAACGGTCATCGACCGCGGTCGAGATCCTTTGCTCCTCAAAGTCTTGCGCATCATCATTTCTCATCGCCCGTGTCGACGACGATTCTCCCTGCGGTCGAAGAGATTCCTCGACTCCGCCCGCGGGCTCCGCTCTGAATGACGGCATGGGCGCGCCGCTCAGAATGACGGGAGGGGGAGGCACGCCCACCATGTCATTCTGACGAAGGAAGAATCTCGTCGTTCTCGCTGCCAAGCCATGACGCCGGTGAACGCAGAAGCACCGACCGAAAGCCCAAAAATCTGGGCCCGAAGCCCGACGCTCAAAGCTGATTCTCGTGCGTGAAATTCAGATCCAGCGCCATGAACAGCGTCCGCGCGTAGGGGAAGAACGCGAGCGGCACGAGCACCGCCATCGGGATGAAGATGACTTCTAGGA
>JBPCRG010000250.1:0-3285 GCA_050997095.1 Thermomicrobiales bacterium
TCCGATCTCGACGACCGTGCCGACGTTGGTCACGGTCATGTCCTGCTCGAAGCCGGCGATCTGCTGACGGAGAATGTCGCCAATTTCGGTCGCGCGCAGCACCATCCGGTTCCTCCCCTCCCGCGGCTCCTGCGAGCCGCCTTGCGCCGCCTCCCGCACGAAGGTGCGGGTCGGCGCGCTGCCAGTGAATCGTCACGAACGGTCCCGGTCCGGTCTGAGCCGGGGCCGACCCGACGTCAGCCCGCCGTGGCGAGCCGCGTGCGGAGCCGTCGAAGCTGGTTGATCACGCTGCCGTCGATCAGTTGGTCGCCGATGCGGGCGACGATGCCCCCGATGATCGCGGGGTCTGTCTTCATCCGAAGCTCGATGTCTTTGCCGATCATCTGCTTCAGGCGCGCCTTCACGATCTCCTGCCCCTGCGCGTCGCGCGGCTCGGCGGTCGTGACTTCCGCGACCGCGATCCCGCGGTCGTTCAAGATCAGGGCCTGGACCAGATCCGCCATCTCCGGCACGATGCCGAGCCGGTCGCGTTGGAGCAGGAGCCGCGCGAGGTTGCGCGATTCCGGCCGGTCCGGCGCCAGCGTCGCGTCGAGCAGCTTGAGCTTGTCAGCCTCGGGCACGCGCGGGCTTTCCAGGAAGCCCGCGGCGCGCTCGTCCGACAGCAGCGCCGAGAGGCGCGAGAGGTCGGCCTCCCACGCCTCGAAGGAGCCACTCTCCTTGGCGAGACCGAACACCGCCTGCGCATAGCGCTTCGCCGCGCCGCTGGCCATCGCGTCCTCCTGTCAGCGGCGACGGACGGCCGGTCCGGCGCCATTCGCGCCGCCGCCGGCCGCCTCGTTCAACGTCTCTTCAATCAGGCGCGTCTGTGCCGCGGGATCGAGTTCCTTGCGGACGATCTTCGTCGCCGCGCTGACCGCCAGATCCGCGACCTCCTGCCGAAGCAGCTGGCGCGCCTGCTCCGTCTCCGAGCGAAGGGTCGATTGGGCGCGGACGAGGTAGTCCTCGGCCTGCCTGCCGGCCTCCTCGCGGGCGCGGGCAATGTTGGCGTCGCCCTGCTCCCGGGCCGTCGTCAGGATGGTTTGGGCCGCCTGCCGGGCCTCGACCAGAATCTCCTCGTTCCTCGCCGCCGTCGCCTGCAGTTCGGTCTGCATGCGCTGGGCCGCCTCCATGCTTTCCCGGATCCGGTCCTGCCGCTTGTCGAGCGTCTGCACGATCGGGCCAAGCGCATATTTGCGGAGCAGGAAAATGAAGATGATGAAGGCGATGATCTGCGTGATCAGCTTCCAGCCATCGACTCCGAGTGCGCCCATTGATGTCCTCTCATCCCCGGCCGCGCCGGAGCCGGCGTCGCGGGGCGGACGCGGGCGGGGGATGCCCGCCCGCGCTCCGGCCTATTTGATGACGAACGCGATGATGATGGCGATGACGAATGCGTAGATGGCGACGGCCTCCGCGAGCGCCGCGCCGATGATCATCGTGGTCCGGATGTCCCCGGCGGCCTCGGGATTGCGGCCCAGCGCATCCATCGCGCCACGGACGGCCATGCCGATGCCGATGCCTGGGCCGATCGCGCCGAGCCCGATCGCGAGCGCCGCTCCGATCGCCTTCGCCGCGGAAACGCCGTCTGCGCCTGTCAATCCACTGAACACGCCGTTCCTCCTTTTGCCCGACGCCGGATTGGTCGATCGGGCTTCGCAACATGGGGCGACCCTCGCCGCCCCTTCCCTGCCTGAGTGGTCCGCGTCGTGTGGCGACAGCCCCTCCGCGCCCCACGCCGATCAATCCCGCGAGTCCGTCCGGCGCCGTTCCAATGAAATGGAACGTGCGGAGAGCCCGATCAATCGCTAGTCAGCATGGCCGGACGCCTATTGCGGCATGCCCTGGCCGATCGTCGCCGCGCCGTGCGCCTCATGGGTCTGCTCATCGTGGCCGCCCTCCGTCGCCAACGTGATGTAGATCAGCGTCAGCAATCCGAAGACCAATGCCTGGACCGCGCCGAAGAGCAGTTCCAGAAAGAGGAAGACGACCGGGAAGAAGAGCGGGATGATCGCGATCTTGATCGCGTTCGCCATCGCGTACATCACGCCCAGCAGCACCTCCCCGGCGAAGACGTTGCCGAAGAGCCGGGCGGAGAGGGAGATGATCCGCGAGAACTCGGAGATGACCTCGATGGGAAAGAGGAAGGGCGGATTCGCCAGATGCTTGATCCGGCCGCCGGGGCCGTGGGCGCGCACTCCCGCGATTTGCACGACGGTGAATGTGACCAGCGCCAAGGCGAGCGTCATGTTCAGGTCGGCGTTGGGCGCCCGGAAATAGGGGACGAGGATCTTCTCGTGGGTCGCCTCAGTCGCCGGAGCGCTTCTGGTTTGGCTGTCGCCGACGGAGGCCGAGGCAATGTCGTGGGTCGGGGCGTTCGCGACTGTGCCCGCGGAGGCGGCTGCGGTCTCCTCGTCGCGGTAGAACCCGACGGTGCCGACGCCCGGCAGGAGGCCGCTGTAGTTGGCGACGAGGATGAAGATGAAGAGGCCGCCGACCAGCGGGAAGATCGTGCGCGCGGCGCGGCGGCCCGCCGAGCCCTCGACCAGTCCCATCAAGAACTCGATGATGATCTCGACGATGCTCTGGCCCTTGCCGGGGACGTCCTCCATGTTCCGGGCGACGGACGTGAAGAAGAGCAGGATGGCCGCCATCACGATGAACATCGTGAGCATCGAGTTCGTGACGGAAAGCGGGCCGATGTGGAACAGCGTCTCGGCCGCGATCTCGACATGAACTTTCATGCTTGGCCGCTCCCCCTGAAGTCTCTCGTCATACGGCTTGAACAGTCGTCTAAGAGTCGTGGCTCTTCGGACCGATCGGAAGTTTCGAGATCTGCCGCGCCAGCGGTCCCGGCGCCCGGTCTTTCCTGCCCACCGTCGCCAACTCGTAAAGTTGGTATCCGGCGGCGGCCAGACCCAAAGCCACGCCCAGCAAGGTGAAGAGCGGCGAGCTCCCGGTCATCCGGTCGAGGAAAAGACCGCCGACCAAGGCCAGAATGATGCTCACGACTATGGAGCAGCCAAGCCCTGCGGCTATTCCGGCTGCCCCCATGCTGGAGCGATCGTCGTGTTTGGGGCCTGGAACCACTTTGCACCCCGAACGTCTTTCCCGACGGAGAAGATTATCACAATCGGCGGGGTGGGGGCTAGGGGGGCGGACGCGGGGTCAGGGGTCGGGGATGACGGCTTGAATTTGGTGATACTCGTCACGGCTCTCGGCTCACGACTCGTCAGGATGGATGATCGG
>JBPCRG010000379.1:0-2751 GCA_050997095.1 Thermomicrobiales bacterium
AATGCTCATTATGCGGGCGATCGTGACCCACCCACGCGGGGTTGAAAACCCCGCGCTCAGTCATCATAAGTCGGTTGAAACCGACTATTGCCAACCGTGCCGAACCGAGTCCTGGGACAGTCGTCTCTTTGTGGAGACACCCTTCTGGGGCTGGGAACGGGAGACGGAGCAGCGCGAGGCCGAGCGAAGCCGGGATCCCGGGTCGAGGTAGGCTGACGACGTTCCACGTGGAACGTGAGGGGTGATCCGGCGACCTTGGCTCGGCCATCCATCAAAACATAATGCGATAGTGGTGCCCTGCTCCGGGACGTGGCCGACCTGGTAGGGTGGAATGGTAGCGGCTGTGGACCGGCAGGCAGGACGGAGAGGGATGGACGTGGATCTCATCACCGGCGACGACGCGAGCCGCCACGCGGACGGACTCTCCGGGTGGAGCGTGGAGGGGACGGCGACCATGGTCGCCTCGGGCGCCGACGTCGCGGCGGCGCTGGAGTCGGCGCTGACGAGCCTGCTGCGGGCGATCTGCGGGGACGGGGTCTTCTCCCTGCTGTCGGCGGGGCTGTCGACGCCGATCCAGGCAGAGGCGGGCGATCTCTCCGCGCTGCTGGTCGAGCTGACGGCGGCGCTTCTCGACCAGCTGGAGGGGGAGGTCGGAGCCGTCTGCGGGTTCACGATGGACGGCGCGCTGCGCACGGACGAGGGGTGGACGGCATGGGGCGTCGCCCGGTTGGCGGAAGGCGTCCGGCCGACGGTGCGACCGGTCGAGTTCGTCGGCACTCCGGTCGTCGTGGAGACGTCGGGGGGCGTGACGATCGAGGCGCGGGTGCGCCGTGCCGGGGGCTGAGGTCGTGCCGCGGCGGATCTGCGTCGACGCCGCGCGCAACACGCTCGAGATCACGCTCGGGGACGATGCGGACGCGGGGCGGGACCTGATCGAGTGCCGGGTCACGATCGACATCGGCGAGCGCGGGCGGCTGCTCGGGGTGGAGGTGGAGCCGCCGGGGTCGCCCGCATCGGGCTCCGCGGTCGAACCGCTCTACATCGCGATCGAGGCGGGCGAGGGCGGATTGGCCCGGACTGCGGAGGGGATGGCGACCGCCACGCTGCTCCGCGGGGAACTCGTCGCCTTGAGCCTGCCGCGGCGAACGGCGGGGTACGAGATCACCTATCCCAACGGCAACCAGTGATGGACGATCCTCCGGTCGGTTCGACCGGGATCGGACGTCGACGCGGACGATCGCTCCACCCAGGTGGACTGAGATTTTGGCTGGCGCCGCCTGTGCTGTGGATCGGGCAGTCGTAAACGCATCGTGACCATGATCGAAGGACGAAGCCAGGGTATGGCCATCTCCGCGCAGTCAGCCTCGACATCAGGCGCCATGGGCGATTCGGGCCGTGGCGCGACGCCGTCCGCGCCCAAACGGACGCGGGCGCGGCGGCCGCCTCCGTGCGATCCGGTCGTGATCTCCGATCCGCTGGAGTCGGCGAAAGCGGCGGGGCTGCGCTATGTGAGCGACGCGACGCCGGGGATCACGCGCAGACGGGCGGGGCGCTCCTTCGGCTACCGCGGACCCGACGGCGGACCGGTGCGCGGCAGGGAGGAGCTTGCCCGGATCCGCGCGCTGGCGATTCCGCCGGCGTGGACTGAGGTCTGGATCTGCCCGGCGCGCAACGGGCACCTGCAGGCGACCGGGAGGGACGCGCGCGGCCGCAAGCAGTACCGCTACCACGCCCGTTGGCGCGAGGTGCGGGACGAGAGCAAGTACAACCGGCTGATCACGTTCGGCCGCGCGCTGCCGGCGGTCCGGGCGCGCGTCGACGCGGATCTGGCGCTGCCCGGGCTGCCGCGGGAGAAGGTGCTCGCGGCCGTGATCCGGTTGATGGAGACGACGTTGATCCGGGTCGGCAACGACGAGTACGCGCGCTCCAACCAGTCGTACGGGCTGACGACGATGCTCGACGACCATGTCGAGGTCGGGGCGGGCGCGGTCCGCTTCACCTTTCGGGGCAAGAGCGGCAAGGACCACGAGATCGGGCTGCGCGACCGGCGGCTGGCGCGGATCGTCCGCCGCTGCCGCGATCTGCCGGGGCAGACGCTTTTCCAGTTCCTCGACCGGGAGGGGGCAGCGCACACGATCGGCTCGGCCGACGTCAACGCCTATCTGCGCGAGCTCTCCGGCGAGGACTTCACCGCCAAGGATTTCCGGACGTGGCACGGAACGACCCTGGCCGCGCAGGACCTGGCGGCGGGGGAGCGGCCGGAGACGGAGGCGGAGGCGAAGCGGCTGGTGAACGCGACGATCGTCGATGTGGCGGCGAGCTTGGGGAACACGCCGACGATCTGCCGCAAGTGCTACGTCCACCCCGGCGTGCTGGCCGCGTTCCACGACGGCAACCTGGCGGCGCACGCGGACGCGATCGCGTCGTCGCCGACCGAGGCCGCGCTCGGGCTGACGGCGGGGGAGCGGCTGGTGCTTCGGCTGCTGGAGACGGAGGCGGGTGGCTGACCGCTCGCGACTGTCGGCAAGGGCGGCCGAAGCCATGCATGACACTGGGCGGCTCGGCAGATCGCCATGGCGTCTGTTCGCCGAGCCCTGACGAGATTCTTCCTGCGTCAGAATGACAGGCTGGGGCGACTGCTCGATCCCGATGCTGAACGGAGCTGAGGAAGGTCTTTGTCTGTCTCTCGCAACAAGAGCCGGTCCGGCGGCCTAGCGGCGGGAGGAGTTCGCGGCGCGGACGAGGGCGGTG
>JBPCRG010000472.1:0-6263 GCA_050997095.1 Thermomicrobiales bacterium
TCGTCGACCCGCCAAATCGTCGGGTCATCCTTGCCGGGCACCGCCGTCACCGCGGGAAGTGGTGTGTCCATGGGTCAACCGTATCATGTCGGGTTACTTTCTGGATAGCCTCGTAGTGCGGAAGACGATGACGGCAGCATTCACGTGGTCGCCCCGGCGATCCCCCCAGGAACTTTCGGCGCTCCTGCGCTCCGCCGGGCAGCGGGTGACGCCGCAGCGGATGGTGATCCTCGCCGCCTCCGCCCAGCCGGGCGAGCATCTCTCGGCGGAGGAGGTCCTCGCCCGGGTCGGCCCGATCGTGCCCGCGATGAACCGCTCGACGGTCTACCGGACGCTCGAGCTCTTCCGCGACTTGGGTCTGATCAGCGAGACGGATCTCGGCGGCGGCGTCCGGCAGTACGAACTGCTCTACGACGCGCGCCACCACCACCTGATCTGCCGCCACTGCGGCGCGATGACCGATCTCGACGACGCGGACGTCGAACCTTTGCGCGCGGCGATCGCCGGCCGCTACGGCTTCGCCGCCGGAATCGACCATCTCGCCCTCTTCGGCCTCTGCGCCCATTGCCAGGCCGCCGCCGCGACTACGCTAAGCGCAATGGCCGAGGACGCGCCCGCATGACCGCACGACCTGCCAGGCCGCGTCCCGCCGCCCGCCGCGTGGCGGTGTAGCCATGCCCCGCTACGACTACGCCTGCCCGGAATGCGACGCGCGGTACGAATGCGAGCGGCAGATGGCCGACGCCGCCGACCCCGCGCCCTGCCCCGTCTGTGCCGCCCCCGGCCGGCGCGTCTACACCATGCCCCGCCTCCACTTCAAAGCCGATCCCCGAGACGTCCGCCCCGTCTGGCACAACCACTCCGGCTACAGTCACGCCCACGCCCCGCGGCGCGGCAGGCACGCGAAGGCGGAGGAGGAGCATTGAGGGGGAGAGCGGTGTGTGCAGCGAGTGGGGCGTGCCCCGCGACACGGGGTTGAAACCCCGTGCTCGGTCAAATACGTCGGTTGAAACCGACTGACGAATCGGATGGCCGCCGAGCAACGGATGCGGTGCCCTCCCCCCTCGTCATTCCGGGCGGAGCCCGCAGGCGAAGTCGCGGAATCCCTTCGGGCGAAGCGAGAATCGCCGCCCATAGGGGGACGCCACATGCCGTCGCATGCTTGGTTGAGAGCCCATTGCAAGATAGCATCGCGGAAGAAGCGGGAGGCGTCTGACTGTCGTCATGAGCAGTAGGAATACGGGCATTTATCCGATGGTCATAAACCAACGAGATTCTTCGTGCCTCAGAATGACCTGTTGAGCACGTCTCCACTGCCGTCACGTGTCTGATAACCGACAGTAATTCGACGGGCAAATCAATCCCCGTCGTCCATCGGTTCCGCTTCTTCACCGCTGCCTCTCATGCGAACACCACGGTTTTCCCGTCGTGGACCAGCACGCGGTCCTCGACGTGCCAGGCGACGGCGCGGGCGAGGACGGTGCGCTCGATCTGGCGGCCGATCCGGCGCAGGTCCGGCACGTCGTGGCGGTGGTCGACCCGCTGCACGTCCTGCTCGATGATCGGGCCGGCGTCGAGTTCGCCGGTGACGTAGTGGGCGGTCGCGCCGATCAGCTTGACCCCGCGCCGCAGGGCCTGCGCGTACGGATTGGCCCCGGCGAACGCGGGCAGGAAGCTGTGGTGGATGTTGATGATCGTGTTCGGCCGCCGCGCGACGAACGCGGGCGAGAGCACCTGCATGTAGCGGGCGAGCACAATCAGATCGGCCTTGCCCTCGGTCAGCTCGAGCAGCCGCCGCTCCGCCTCGTCCTTGGTCTCGGCCGTGATCGGCACATGGACGAACGGGATCGCCCACGGCTCGACGATCGCCGCCAACTCGGGGTGGTTCCCCGCCACTAGCACGATCTCGGCCGCGAGGTCGCCGGCCCGCCACTGCCAGAGCAGCTCCAGCAGGCAATGCTCCTCACGGGAGGCAAGGATTGCCACCCGCGGCCGGCGCCGCGCCAGCGTGATCCGCCACTCCATCGCGTGCGCCTCGGCGATCAGGGCGAACTCCGCGGCGAGCGTCGCGGACCGCGCCGCCAGATCCGCCAGCGCGAACTCGACCCGGAGGAAGAAGACGCCCCCATCGTGGTCGGTGCTGTGCTGATCGGAATGGATGATGTTGGCCCCGCGCTCGAACAGGAAGCGCGAAACCGCCGCGACGATCCCCGGCCGGTCCGGGCAGTTCACCAGCAACCGCCCCCGGTCCATCGCGCCCGCCTCAAGCTCTCTCATCGCCCACCTTTCGCACGACCGGACCCCGCGCACCGCCGGCCGGCATCCGCTTGGACCGATCCTACGCTAGCATGGTCCGACGATCTATCGGCGGGTTGCGGCAGAGCCGGGGATTCGGGAGTGTCGTCCGGATCGGTCCGCAAAAATTGGGAAGGGGGACGAATGACGGAGCAGGCGAAAGTGCGGGTCCGCGCCCAATACGCGGCCTCGGGGGACGCCTATGTCGTCAGCGCCGGTCACGCGGGCGGAGACGATCTGGCGCGGCTGGTCGAGTTGGCGGCGCCGCGATCGTCCGACCGCACGCTCGACGTCGCGACCGGCGGCGGTCACGTCGCGCGGGCCCTCGCGCCCCTCGTCGCCCACGTCGTGGCCAGCGATCTGACGCCGGAGATGCTCGGCGCCGCCGAACGATTTCTGGCGGGCGAAGGAATCACGAACATCTCGTACCAGCAGGCCGATGCCGAAGCGCTGCCGTTCCCCGACGTCTCGTTCGATCTCGTCACCTGCCGGATCGCCCCGCACCATTTCCCCGACCCCGCCCGATTCGTGCGCGAGGTCGCCCGCGTCCTGAGGCCGGGCGGCCGATTCGCGCTGCTCGACAGCACGGTGCCTGTCGGCGACGTGGGCGACCTCTACAATCGCTTCGAGCAGATGCGCGACCCCTCGCACGTCCGCTCGCTCCCGGTCGCGGAGTGGCTGGCCCTGCTCGCCGCCGCCGGGCTGAACGTGGCCGCGGTCGAGTCCTTCGCCAAGCGCCACGACTTCACCGGCTGGGCCGCCCGCGCCCGCGTGCCCAAAATCGATCTCCCCGCCTTGGCGAAGCTGCTGCTGGACGCGGGTTCCGTGGTCGCAGAGCAGTTCCGGATCGAACGGGACGGCGGGACGCTGCTCGCGTTCACCGACGAAAAGACCCTGTTCCTCGCCCACCGACCGGTCTACTGATCCGTCGGAAAAAGGATAGGTGTTTCGCGACGTTGGGTGCTCTGTGCAACGTCAATCGGCGGGCGACAACTGCTCCCGTTCCCGCCATCCGGACCCGTCATCCTGAGGTAACGAAGGATCTCTCGCCGCAGCGATCGTCTCACGCAATCCGCGTGAATCGGCGGGCGATTATCGAACGACGGAAGATTGCTTCACGGCAAGAGATCCTTCGTTACCTCAGTGGTCTGTGCATCGTCATTTGTCACCGGCCCGACCGACGAGATTCTCGCTCCGCTCGAAGAGATTCCTCGACTCCGCCTGCGGGCTCCGCTCGGAATGACGGTTCGGGGTGCCGTGCCAACGTCGAAAACGATGCCGATTGATCTTGCACAGAGCAGCCAAGATGACGGAAAAGGGCGCGTGCTCAACCGGTCATTCTGAGCGCTCTGTCCGACAGCGTTCGCCGTGCCCGCAGTCGCCTCCTTCCCCCCGAGTTCGGGAGAAAGGGGCCCGGGGAATCGGGCATTGTTCAGAGAGAGACAAGGAAACGACTGGGGTCGCTCCGCGTGAGCCGAGCGAATCATGACGACGGGCCCCTATCCGTCGCTCTCCCTGCTATAACTGGACATGGACGAACACCGGAAACTCGGATTCAGCGCAGCGTCCGATCACGGGCGGATGCCGGTCGCGCCATCGCCGCTCGCGTGAGCGAGATGCGTGGGGGAACCATGACAAAGACCCCGACGAGACGGACCAGTGGGCGGCTCGCGCTGCTGGCGTTCGTGCTCCTCGCGGCGTTCGGGAGCGTGGCCGTCGCGAGTCCGGGCGTCTCGGCGCAAGGGGCGTCGGTCGAGATCCACAGCCGCGTCTGCCCCGTCGGCTACACCGGGAACCGTCTGTTCAAGGATTGCCACGCGAATCCGCAGGCGGGCGTGAAGTATCAACTGGAGCCATTGACCGACACGACCGGGAAGCTTGGAAACGCGCTGTTCTATGATCTGGCCCCCGGCACGGTCTCGATCCGGCAGGTGAACACCCTCGTCGACGGCGGCTGGGTGATCATCTGCTCGGACGGCGACGACCAGTCGGTTCCCGCCTCGTACCGCTTGTACGG
This sequence comes from Thermomicrobiales bacterium, assembly GCA_050997095.1. GTDB lineage: Bacteria > Chloroflexota > Chloroflexia > Thermomicrobiales > UBA6265 > JBPCRG01. The sequence continues at coordinate 4,313 of JBPCRG010000472.1, forward strand.
GGGCGGCATCCTGCTCGACCTCCCCGCCAACGCCAAGGTCGTCTGCGATTGGTACACCATCCCGACAAAGGGCTCGGACGCGGGCGGATCGCAGGATGGCGCGTCGATCACCGTCCATGCCCGCCTCTGCCCCGCCGGCTACGCGGGGGGCGACCTCTTCAACGACTGCCATGGCCGACCCCACTCCGGCGCGGCCTTCACCCTCGGGAACCTCTCCGCGACGACAGGTGCGAGCGGAAACACGTTCTTTTACCAACTCAAGCCTGGCTCGTATCGCCTGATCCAGCCCGGCGCCGGGCTCTTCCAAAACTTCAACGTCTTCTGCTCGCTCAACGACAACGGCCAGACGCGGTTTCCGCTCGCCGACGTGCCCGACGGCGTCCAGATCGATCTGCCGGCCAACGCCAAGGTGATCTGCGACTGGTACAGCGCGCCGGCCCCCATCACGCAGCTCACGCCGAACACCCTCGAGATCCACACGCTCGCCTGCCCGAAGGGCTACGCCGGCAACGCGCTCTTCGAGACGTGCCACGGCAACCCGGTCGGCGGCGTCAGCTATCAGGCCGCGGGCCCGGTCGGCTACGACCGCGACGCGGTCTCAAACGCGCAGGGGGTCCTGCAGTTCGAGGCGCTGCTTCCCGGCCTGGTCTACGTGATCCCCAGCTTCCCGCTCAAAACCAGCACGTACGTCGCCTATTGCAGCGACACCGACGGGAGGCAACTCTCGTTCACCTACGCCAGCAAGGGCTTCGAACTCCAGTTTCCGGCAACGCCCGCCGCGGTCTGCGACGTCTACCTGATCCCCAGCTAGCCGCCGGAAGCCGACCAGCCGGCGTCAGAGTTCGCCGCTTCGCCGCTTGGGCTGGGCGGCCGCGTCGGTCACCAGGGCGGAGACGTAGGCGATCGCCTCGTCGAGCAGACCGGCGTCCGCGGCGAACTCGTCGGCTCCGGGTCGGCTGACCGCGACCCAGCCGCCCATCGGGCGCGGACCCGGAGCGAAGGGCGAGAAGACCGGGTCGGTCAACTCCGCGATCCGCTCCGGCGGCAGCTTGAGCGCGATCCCGGCCCCGGAGACACAGGCGAACATCTTGCCCCGCGTCAGGAAGCCGGGCACGCCGAAGCAGACCCGCGGCGTCACGTCCGTCCGTCCGTCCAGCATCTCCGTCACGAGCGCCGCGACCTCCGGACGATAGCGATCCGGCTTCGACCCTCGCGGTTCCGATTGCGCGCCATGGCCCCATCCCTCCAGATCGTCGGCCGGCCGGTCCTGCCCGGTCAGATGCTCACGAGGAGCATCCCGCACAGGATGACGCCGACACCGATCCATTGCCAGCGCGCCAGCCGTTCGGTCAGGAAGAGCCAGGCGAGCACGACCGAGACCGCGGCGTAGAGCGAGGTCAACGCCGCGGTCGTCGTCGTGTAGGCCCGCTCCACGCCGAGGTTGAAGGCGACCAGCCCGGTCGAGTCGAGCACGCCGGCGCCGATCAGCGCCGGCAGCGCGATCCGCGTCAGCGGGCGCCGCAGCGAGGCGGCGTCTCCCGACCGGACGGTCCGCCGCATCGCCACCCGCGCCAACCCGAGCGCGCAGGCCAGCTGCACCGCCCGCGAGAGCAGCGCGGGCCAGAGCCAGCCGAGATCCGGCACGGTCCGCACGATCAACCAGAAGTCGACGCCGAGCGCCACCGCCGCCCCGAGCGCCTCGGGCACGCCGCGCAGCGTCGATCCCCCGTCCGATCCGCTTCCGCGGGCCACCGCGACCACCCCGACGACGAGCAGAGCGGCGCCGAGGAGCGCGATCGCGGGCAGCCGTTCACCGCTCAGGAACGCCAGCCCGGCCGCCACGACCGAGAAGCCCGAGGCGATCGGCGAGACGATCGAAAGCGCGCCGATCTCGAAGGCGCGATAGAGCAGCATCAACCCGGCGAAGTTGACCACCCCCGCCAGCACTACG
>JBPCRG010000448.1:0-5011 GCA_050997095.1 Thermomicrobiales bacterium
CCCCGGCACACGACGGGGGCGGTTCGGGTGACGCGGGAGGAGGGCTCATGGGACGGCCGCTGATCGGAACCTCGTCGTGGAGCGACCAGGGCGGCTTCTATCCGCCGGGGCTGAAGGCGGCCGAGCAGTTGCCCTTCTACGCGCGCAGCTTCCCGATCGTCGAGGTGAACACCAGCTACTACCACGTGCCGCGGCGGGCGATGGTCGAGGGCTGGGTCGCGAAGACGCCGCCCGGTTTCCGCTTCGACGTCAAGCCGCCGCGGGAACTGACGAGCACGCCCGAGCAGCCGGGAGGCGAGGCGCCGGAGCCCGACGCCGATCTCGCGCGGACGTTCGCCGACGCGATCGGGCCGCTGCGCGACGCGGGGAAGCTGGGCGCCGTCACCTTCCAGTTCCCGCCGTCGTACCGCAACACCGAGGAGCACCGGGAGTATCTGCGGCTGCTCCCCGAGCTCTTCCCCGGACTGCCGCTGGCCGTCGAGTTCCGCCGCCGCGATTGGCTCGACGGGGAGCACGCCGACGAGACCCTCGCCCTGCTCCGCGAAACTGGCCTCAGCTACACGATGGCCGACGAGCCGCAGGTCGGGACCGGCACCGTGCCGCCGGTCTACTGCGTCACCCACCCGCGTCTGGCGATAATCCGCTTCCACGGCCGGAACGCCGGAAGCTGGTACGCGTTCGGCGCGTCGAGCTCCGGCCGGTTCGATTGGGACTACAGTGAAGCCGAGCTCGACGAGTGGCGCGGCAAGATCGCCTTCGCCCTCGACGAGGCCGAGGAGGTCCACATCTTCTTTAACACCAACCGCGACGACCAAGGCACGCGCAACGCATTCCGGCTGATGGACCTGCTCGGGGTGGCGCGGCTTCCCGACGCGGAGAGCGCGACGCAACCGCCCCTGTTCGGGGAGAATGACGGGGCTGGCGCGCCCGATCGATCGGGTTCGGCACGGAAGATCTGAGCACCGGGAGGGACGGACGGATGGAACACAAGATCGCTTCGGATTGGAACGCGCGCGTCGTGATCGAGGGCGCCGGCGAGGTCGAACGGCGGTTGGAGGTCACCCCCGCGAAGGCGGGTTGGGAGCACCTCTCGTTCCGCACCTACACCTTCCGCCCAGGGCAAGTGATCGACGGCGAGTCGGCGGGCGACGAGATGTGCATGGTCCTGCTCTCGGGCGTGGTCAGGATGGAGGCGGCGGGGCAGACGTGGGAATGCGTCCGACCGGGCGGCGTCTTCGCCGGGCTGCCCTGCGCGGTCTACCTGCCGCCGGGGCAGACGTACAAGATGACGGTGCTGGCGGACTCCGACTGCGCCTACGGTCGGGCGCCGGCCGAGGGCAAACTGCCGCCGCGGCTGATCGCCCCCGCCGACGTCAAGGTCGAAGTCCGCGGCGGCCACAACGCCACCCGCCAGATCAACCACATCCTCGACCCCGGAGACGCCGAGAAGCTGCTCTGCGTCGAGGTCCTCACCCCCTCAGGCAACTGGAGCTCCTATCCACCCCACCGCCACGACGAGCAGAACCCGCCGGGCGACGTCTACCTGGAGGAGGTCTACTACCACCGGATCCAACCTGAGGACGGCTGGGCCCTGCAGCGCCTCTACACCGACGACCGCAGCCTCGACGAGACCCTGGTCGTCGGGCACGGCGACGTCGTGCTGATCCGCAAGGGCTACCACCCCGTCGTCGCCGCGCCCGGCTACGACCTCTACTACCTGAACTTCCTCGCCGGCCCGACCCCGTCATGGGCCGCGCGCGACGAGCCCAAGCTGGCTTGGGTCCGCGACAACTGGGAAGGCGGCCCGAACCGCCTGCGGCTGCCGATGACGGGAATCTAGCCGACGGCATTCTGCTCCAAAGCAGCCTCGTGCTTCCCATCCCACCCCAAGATGCCCCAGGCGCCAAAGGAACGGTGGGCGGCCATGCATCGTGGTCAGGCGATGGATGGCCGTCCCAAACCGACGCCATCGGCACTCGACGGCGTCGGTTTGGGACGACGGCATTGAATCTGCGTAACACGTCCGTAAAGGGCCGGGCTCGCGCCCTCGCGCGGACGCACTTCGACCGCATATTTCCCGGAGAGATGAGTGAAGGATCTGGCGGAATCGATTCAGCCCGCCGTGGTGCCCCGATCGGCGCCTGAGCGCGAGGGGCTCGCCATGGTTGTCTGCCGCGTATCGCCCAGCAGGTCCGCCGATCGGACCGCCATGGCTTCGGGCGGCGCCGAGACGACGCATCGCGCCGGATGAAGACCGTGCTCGTCGCCGACGATGAACCTGCCCTGCGCGAGGTGGTCAGCGAAGTGCTCCGCGAGGAGGGCTACGGCGTGCTGCAGGCGCGCAACGGCCGGGAGGCGGTGGATCTGTTCGCCCTCGTGCGCCCGGATCTGGTGCTGATGGACGTGATGATGCCCGTGATGGACGGCCGCATGGCCTACCTCGCGATGCGCAGCCACGCGGACCTCGCCTCGATTCCCGTGATCATGATGAGCGCCTCCGTCTCCCCCGACCGCCTCGACCCCTCCATCGCCGCCTACCTCCCCAAACCCTTCGACATCGACCACCTCCTCGCCCTCATCGCTCGCTTCATCCGGGCGTAGCGCGATCTCGCCGACGGCGTGCGCGGGCGTGCCGCTATCGCGACCATGGCTTCATCAACGCGTCGAGTTGGGTTTGCGCGTCGAGCACGCGGCTGCACGTCTCCCAGTCGACCGGCTCGATCCGGTCGTAGCGCAGCTCGAACGGATGCGTCTCGGGGACGGCGTCGATCACCTGGCGCGCCTTCTCCTCGTCCTGCTCCGCCACCGCCACCCAGACGTCCTCCAGCGTGTCCGGAAGCTGGCCGAAGAGGTCGCGGATCGCGGCAAGCCGCGACGACAGCAACTCGTGGACCCGGTCCTCGACCGAGCCGCGGTAGCGCAGGTTGTAGATCAGCACCTCCGACCGCGCCTGCCCGATCCGCTGGATCCTGCCCTTGCGCTGCTCGAGCCGGGTCGGGTTCCAGGGAAGGTCGAGGTTGATCAGCGAGCCGAGCCGCTGCAGGTTGAGCCCTTCGCTCGCCGCGTCCGTCCCGATCACGAGCCGGATCTCGCCCGCGCGGACCGCCCGCTTGATCTCCTCCCGGTCGACCCGCGTGAACGCCCCGGCCCGGTAGATGCACGATCTGCCCGAACCGGCGTAGACCGCCACCGGCTCCTCCGGCAGCCGCGCGGAGAGTCGCGCGGCGAGCCAGTCCACCGAGTCGAAGTACTGGCTGAAGACGATGCAGCCCAGCTCCAGCCACGGGCCGGTGCGGTCGACGCCCTGGAGCAGGATCCGCTCGACCTCGCGGTATTTCGGATCGTCCGGGGCGCGCTCCAGCCGGTTCAGAAAAAGCAGCAGCTTCTCCTGCTCGGCCGCCAGCAGGGGGTAGAGCTTCGATTCGGGCGCGTCGGCGTCGTCGTCGACGCTCCCTTCATCGCCGAGTTCGTCCCGTCTTGGGCCGAGCATCTTCGCGGCGGTCTTTTGGCCGGCGATGATCGTGCTGCCGACGCGTCGCAAAAGCATCGTGCGCAGAAACGCGGCGTTGAAGCCTTTGCGCTAGCCGACTTCGGCGCAGAACTCCTCGGCGGCGGCGTAGGCGTCGGCCAGTTCGCCGGGGAGGTAGACCGACTCGTCGGACGCCTCGCCGAAGAGGCGGACGCCGACCTTCGGCAGGTACGGCTCGCTGGTTTTGGGGTCGATCGCGTTCTCGAGGAACTCTCGGGTGCGGCGGACGATATGGATGATGTACGGGTTGTGGGATGCGAAAAACGATTCGGCGAGACGCTCCACCCGCCGATGCCCGGGCTGGTCGAGCGCGGCCGGCGCCTCCGGCGGGTAGGTCTCGCGGACGGCGGGCGGGCCCAGCGCCCTGCGCACCTGCTCGAACTCTCGCCCCTCCCCGGCCGGCGGGAAAGGATCGCGCATCCATTGCCAGCGGTCGTCGAACTCTTCCGGCGGCTCGCGCAGGCCCGCGACGAGATCGAGCCCCTCGCGGGCGCGGGTGAGCCACGGGCTGAAGGTCGAGCCGAGCACGGTCACGTCGCCGCGGTTGAGCGCCTCCAGCAGGTCGTTGGCTTCGATCGGGTCCATCTGCACCGGGGTGGCGGTCGCGAGCAGCAGACTCTTGGTGGTGAGCGCCACGGCCTGGATGAACGTGAGCAGGTTGTTCGGCGCGGCGGCCTCGTGCCGGTGGCTTTTGCCAAGGTTCGAGCGGCGGGCATGGTGCGCCTCGTCGACGATCACGCACTCCCAGCGCTGCGACCCCAGCAGCGCCCTCGCCTCGGGTGAGCGCTTGACCAGGCCGGTCGAGATCAGGCCGAGCCGGCGCGGGCACTTCTTCAGGCCGTCCAGGCCCGGCGCGGGGTGGAAGACCTCGCGCTCGTCCTCCCAGCCGTTGTTGACCCAGACGGCCGAAGGCATCCGGAGCAGGGTCCACAGCTCCTCGCGCCACTGCTCCAGCAGCGGCTTCGGCGCGAGCACCAGCACGTTGCCATCGCCCCAGAGCAGCATCAGCTTGGCCGCGAGCGCCAGCTGCACCGTCTTGCCGAGCCCCACCTGATCCGCCAGCACGAATCTGGCCCCGCGCCGCTTGTGCGCCTCGAACGCGCGGTGCACGAACCACTTCTGGTGCGCCCAGAGCCCGTTCTCGCGGCGGTAGACGGGCAGCTCGATCGCGGCGGCCGCGTCCCCGTCCGCCTCTCCGCGCCAGACCGGCAGCTCGGCGACCACGCTCCGCCGCGCCACGCGCCGCACGTCCTGGACCACCGCGTCGGCCAGGTCGATCGCGTGGCGGTCGGTCCACAGCGCCTCGAACTCCTCGCGCACCCAGGCGACGCCGGCCGGATCGTCGTCGGTCCAGAGCAGCTCGTAGTTCACCTCCCAGGCCGTGCGCGACTCGTTGCCGCTGCCGATGAGGGAGAGCGGCGCCAGAGTTCCGACCCGAGCGATCACCCCCGCCTTGCCGTGGACCAGGCCGCACCGAGAATC
>JBPCRG010000469.1:0-2709 GCA_050997095.1 Thermomicrobiales bacterium
CGGGTACTCATCCCGCTGCAGACTGACGCCGTAGACGTTGGCCCGCGCCGACCAGCGCAGCGTCATCAGCGTGAACTCCCACAGGGAGCGCGGGTAATTCCCCGTAATCAGGATCGCGAACCAGGCGATCACCGTCACGAACGCGACCACAAAGGACAACAGCGTCAGCACCACCAGATGCGGGATGACCAGCAGCCACTTCACGAAGATCAGCCCCCGGCTCGACCGCTCCGGGTACGCCACGTCATACTGCAAGATCGGCTGCACGAACCCGCCCCCTTCTTCATTTGATCCGCCAATGCTCTCAATCTTATCGCGAGACGCCCCGCCCCGCCGGACGCCGCATAAGCGTGCCGTATTCGTGCATCCAACCATGGACATCGCGATGATTGCGCCCGGCGCCGTCGTCCCTTTCAGCCCTGGAACGCCTTCGTCGACGTAGACCCGGATTTCACGATCCGGGGCCTCCATCCGGGGCGGCTCAGATTCAAGCTGGTGCGGTTCAGCCGATCGTGTCCGTCGCCGCAACCGCCGCCGCCAACCCCCGCTCGACTTCCCGCAGCAGATCCGCCGAATCCTCCAACCCCACCGCCAGCCGCAGCAGCCCGTCCCGCAGCGGCCAGATCAGCGTCGTCGGCTCGCCCAGACTGACCGCGATCGTGCAGATCCGCAGCGAGTCCACGAACGCGCGCGCCGCCGCTCGTCCCCCGTGCAGCCTGAACGAGAGCAGCCCGCCCGCCCCGCGCGGCGACATCCGCAGCGCGGCCTCGTGGCCCGCGGACCCCGCCAACCCTGGGTAGTTGACCGTCTGGACCGCCGCGCTCCCCGCCAGCGCCTCCGCCAGCAGCTGCGTCGTCGCCGAGTGCCGCTCCATCCGCAGCGAGAGCGTCTTCACCCCCGCCAGCAGCAGCCAGGCGGCGAAGGGCGTCATCGTCCCGCCCTGCCGCGAGAGCCGCGCCCCGACCGCATCGACAAAGGCGCGCCGCCCGGCAACGACCCCGCCCATCACCTGCCCGCTGCCGGAGAGGTATTTCGTCGCGCTGTGGATCACCACGTCGGCCCCGAGCTCGATCGGCCGCAGCAGCGCCGGCGAGAGGAACGTGTTGTCGACGGCCAGGAGCAGGCCGCGCCGCTTCGCGATCCCGGCCAGCGCGGGGAGATCGGCGACGTGCATCTGCGGATTCGAGAAGGTCTCGCAGTAGATCGCCCGCGTCCGCTCCTCGACCGCCGCCTCGACCGCCGTCAGGTCGCGCAGGTCGACCCGCGTCACGGCCCCGCCGCCCGCCGGCACGTCGCGGTCCAGCACCTGCGCGCTCACCTGATAGAGGTCGCACCCGGCGACCACGTGCCCGCCGCACGAGGTCAGCTCCAGCAGCGTCGCCGCGATCGCCGCCATCCCGTTCGCGGCGGCGGCGGCCGACTCCGCGCCCTCGAGATCCGCCATCTTCAGCTCGAAGCAGCGGGTCGTCGGGTTTCCGTACCGCCCGTAGGTGAAGTGCGGGGCCGTCCCCGCCTCGAACGCCTCGACCTGGTCGAAGGAGCGAAACGCGTAGGTCGCGTTTTGATACATCGGCACGCCGTGCGCCCCCGTGGTCGAGTCCGGAGCCTCCCCCGCGTGGATCAGCCGCGTGTCGAACGCATCGCGATCGGTCGTCATGATGGCAGCGGGGCTCCTTTGGGTGCGGCTCGCCCGCCCGTCATTCCGGGCTGAGCACGCAGGCGCAGTCGCGGGGTCCAGGCATCTCTTCGGGCGAAGCGGGATTCGGCATGGTCCGACGATGGCGTTGAGCGGCGGATCGGGCTATTCAACCGACATGAGCGGGCGGCGACGAGTGTACGCCATCGCCCCTCACCCGACCCGCGTCGGGTTCCAGGCCACGACCTTCAACTCCCCCGCGAAATGCAGCAGATCCGGCGCGCCCGGCAGCGCGATCCCGTGCTTGTCGGCGAAGCCGTTCTCCTCGAATTCCGCCTCCGCCGACTGGAGCAGCCACGGCCGGTGGTGGATCTCCCCGCGATAGACGCGCCCCCGCCCGTCCGCGGAATAGAGGCAGTAGCGTTCGGTCAACCACTCCTCGATCGACCCCGGCCCGCTCCGGAACGCGTCGCCGCCGGCCCGATACCGCCCGGCGAACCGTCCCGGTTCCACGCCGCGATGCGTGCGCTCGCTCCGGTACGCGACCCACCCGTCGTCGTGGCTCAACCGCATCCTCGCATTGAAGTACGGAAGGTGGAACCAGCGCCGCGCGATCTCGACCGCCACCGGATTCGCCGCATCCAGGCTGAAGAAGAGCACGCCCGGCTTCCCCTCCGCCGTCACGTACGTCCGCACGTTCAACTCCAGAAACGACGAGAGCCACGGCACGTTGTTCAGCCGCCGTGGCCCGACCCCGTCCATCCGGAACGGCACCACCCCCACCCACGCCATCCCGTCCCGCGTGTCCAGCTCCAGCCCCGCGGGCACGAGCGGCCGGATCGCGTCCGCCGGCAGCGCCCAGTGCGCGAAGAGCAGACTCCGCCAGGTCATCTCCATCGCCGGCGCCCCGCCCGGCAGCGGCCAATGCCGGGGCGCCGTCTCATCGAGCAGTTACGACATCGCATCCTCCAACCTTGTCACGGAGCGTGCCGTTCCGGCCGAGCCCGACGGTCCGGTCGCGGGTCCTCCGACTCTTGAGCGTCCGCGCCTCCGACCTCGATCGGTCCTCGTGC
>JBPCRG010000493.1:0-7153 GCA_050997095.1 Thermomicrobiales bacterium
GGGTTGGGTTGCGTGAAGATTCGGCGTTTCATCGTTGAATCCTATGTGTCCGAACGGCGATCCGACCGCCGCGCCTGCCGCCTGAAAGTACCCAATCCGCCAACCGACCGCGCCAGGAGTTCTTGAGTCCTGCACGCCGCGAGCAGGCTCAGCGGTCCCGCTCCGGGCCGGACCCATCCCGCTGGGCGTCCAGCCAGCTCTGGAACATCAGCACATCCCAGAGCTGGTAGGCCCAGTCGCGCTCTCCCCGCACGTGCTCCCGCAGCTTCTTCCCGGTCGGCGCGACGGCGAAGAAGCCGTCGCACTCCAGCTGGTCGGCGGCCAGCAGCGTCTCCGCCCAAGGGCGCAGCGGCCCCCGCAGCCAGGCCGCGAGCGGCATCGTGAAGCCCATTTGCGGCCGCTCAACGAGGCTGCGGGGGACGTAGCGGTCGAGCACCTGCCGCACGATCCACTTCGAGTCGCCGTCGCGGACCTTCATCGCCATGGGCAGGCTCCAGGCCAGCTCCATCACCCGGTGGTCGAGGAACGGAGCGCGCGACTCCAGGCTGGCCGCCATGCTGGCGCGGTCGACCTTGGCCAGGATGTCGTCCGGCAGGTAGCCGAGGAGATCCGCGAACATCATCCGCTCCCGGACCTCGGCGAACGCGGGCTGGGTTCCCTTGAGGGAGAGCGGCGTCGGCTCCGCCGTCCAGCCGCGCACGACCTCCGGCGCGTCGGCCCAGTCGGCCAGCTGCTCCTGATACATCGCCTCCGCCGACCCCGCGCCGATCACGCCGCCGAGTTTCCGCAGCCTGTCGCCGGAGATTGCCGCCCCGATCCCCGCCCGATTCAGGACGGGCCGCGCCGCATCGAGCAGCCGGTCCCAGGCATCGGCGGAAACTGCCGAGATCCCCGCGCCGACGCCCGCCCTGAGCGGGCGGGGGATGCCTGCCAGCCTGTTCCAGCGCCGCTCGCCGACGGCGTACCGCTCGTACCCCGAGAAGAGCTCGTCGCCGCCGTCGCCGGAGAGGCTGACCGTGACCCGCTCCCGCGCCAGCCGCGAGACGAGGAAGGTCGGGATGCCCGAGACGTCGGCGAACGGCTCGTCGTAGATCCGCGGCAGCTCGGGCACGACGGCCAGCGCGTCCTCCGCCGAGACGTAGAGCTCGCTGTGGTCCGTGCCGAGGTGCGCGGCGATCGCCTTCGCGTGCGGAGCCTCGTTGTGCGATGGCTCCCAGAAGCCGATGGGGAAGGTCTTGGTCGGCTGCGCGCTTTGCGCCTGCATCAACGCGACGATCGTCGAGGAGTCGACGCCGCCGGAGAGGAACGCGCCGAGCGGCACGTCGGCCAGCATCTGCAGGCCGATCGTCTCGCGCAGCCGCGCGTCCAGCGCCTCGACCGCCTCCTCGTCCGAGCCCCCGAAGCGGTCGCGCACTCCCGCCTGCGCGGCGTCCGCGGCCGACCAGTAGGCGGTGACCGGAGGCTGACGCACCACGTCGGCACGCACCCTGATCATGCTGGCCGGAGGCAGCTTGAAGATGTCCCGGTAAATCGTGAGCGGCGCCGGGATGTATTTGTGGCGGAGAAAGGGGATGAGCGCGTCGCGGTCGATCTCGCCGCGAAAACCGGGGTGGGCCCGCAGCGCCTTCAGCTCCGAGCCGAAGAGGAAGGTCGAGCCCATCCACCCGTAGTACATCGGCTTCTCGCCGAAGCGGTCCCGCGCCAGCGTCAACGAGCGGTCGTCGCGACCCCAGAGCGCCAGCGCGAACATCCCGACCGTCCGCCTCAACGTCGCGGCGACGCCCCAGCGCTCGAATCCGGCCGCAGGGTCTCGGTGTCGGAGTGCCCCCGCCACGCGACGCCTCCGTGCCCGTCGAGTTCCGCCCGGAGCGCCCGGTGGTTGTAGATCTCGCCGTTGAAGACGACCTCGAAGCGGCCGCCCGCCGAGGCCATCGGCTGCCGCCCCTGCTCCGAGAGGTCGACGATCGCCAGCCGCCGGAAGCCGAAGGCGATCCCCGCCCGCTCGTCGGCCCACGCCCCGTCGTCGTCGGGGCCGCGATGGACGATGGTCGCGGCCATCCGCCGGACCGTCGCCAGCAGGTCGTCCTCAGACGTCGCGCGCGAGGCGTCGAGGAATCCCGTCAATCCGCACATGCGGCGACCTCCGCGAGCAGTCCGTCCCAGACCGCCATCACCCGCTCGACCCCGAAGCGGTCGAGCACCTCGGGCGCGCGGAGGGCCAATCGGGCGCGCTCGGCGGGATCGTCCATCAGTCTCGCCATCGCATCCCGCAGCGCCCCATCGTCGCCGAGCGGCGTCAGCACCCCGTCGATGCCGGGCCGGACGATCTCCCGCGGCCCGCTCGGGCAATCGACCGCGATCACCGGCAGACCGACCGCCATCGCCTCGCAGAGCGCCATCGGAAACCCCTCGAAGCGGGAGCAGAGCACGAAGAGGTCGGCCTCCGCCAATCGGGCATGCGGCTCCTTCGTCGCGCCCGGCAGCGCGATCCGCTCCGCCATCCCGCTCTCGCTCCGGACCGCCTCCAACTTGGCCCGCTCGGGCCCCTCGCCCCAGATCGTCAGCCGCCACTCCGGCCGGTCCCGCGCCGTCGCCGCGAATGAGCGGATGAGCAGATCGAAGCGCTTCTCCTCGCTCAGGCGGCCGAGCGCGACCACATGACGCTCCGGCCCGGACGATGCCCGGTCGAGCGCCGCGCCGCGGTTCTGCACGACCACCGGGTTCGGGATCACGCGGATCTTGGCGCGGAGCCGGGTCGGGAAGAAGTCGCGCACGGTCTCGCTGAGGACGACCACGCGGTCCGCGCGGGGATAGAGGCGGCTGCGCAGGAGGTTCCAGATCGGGCCCGAGGAGTACTGCGACGGGTCGGTGTGCTCCGCGACGATCACGGGGATCCGCAGCGACTTTCCGACCAGAATCGCCAGCACGTTGGTCGAATCGATGAACGAGACCAGCACGTCGGGTCTGCTCGCCCGGACCGCATTCCGCGTGCGCCAGAACCGTCTGCCGTTCTGCCATGCCGCCGCGGCGACGCTCCGCGTCGGTCGGGCGCCGCCGATCGCCCGGTGGTCCACCGCGGGATGGAGGTCGTAGAAGGCCGGCGTCGTCTCGCCGCGCAGCGTGAGCAGCGTCACCGGTCTCCCCTCGGCCGCCCAATGGCCGGCCATGGTCGCCATCACGCGCTCGGCGCCGCCCGCGCCCAGCGAGGAGATCAGCATGGTGACCGGAGCGCACGCCGTCATCGAAAAAGACCCTGACTGGTTGAGCCGGACGGGACGATCCGGACGCCGTCCGGAAACCCCGCGACAGGATGACCCCGTCCACTCCATTTTCGAGAGCGGGGGCGCATCGGCGCATGGCCCAAAGATCACGAAAGGCCGAAACGTCCAAGTCGCCTTCGCCGTTCGGATGGCCCGCACGGATTCGTGACCTATGACTCTTGGGCGGGGAGTCCTGGGTCGGAGAAGATGCGTTGGACAGCGGCAGTCTCTTCCGTGCGCGACCCTCGGAGCGCCTCCGTCGGACATCGTCGACGCCGTGCTTCAGGAGTGGAGAGGGTTGGGAAGAACGTGCTTCAACTGACCCGCGAACGCAACGTGCGCCGGGCCGCCGAGACGACCTTCCGCGTCGAGATCGAGCGCGGCGGTCTGCCGCTGCTCGAGCAACTGGCGGGCGAATGGCGCGAGCTCTGCGCCGAAGGCCCGTGCGCGGAGCCGTTCCTCCAGCCCGAGTGGGTGATCGCGAACCTCCGGCTGGCCGATCCCCACCCCCGGCTCGTCGTGCTCACGGCCCGCTCCGGCGGCCGCCTCCGTGCGCTGCTGCCGCTGCGGGAGGATGCGTTCATGCTCGGCATGGTCTGCGTCCGCCGTCTCCGCGCGCCGGTCACGATCCACTCCAACCGGTTCGACCTCATCCACGGCCCCGGGGAGCAGACGGAGGCGATGGCCGCGCTGTGGGACGCGATCGAGCGCTGGGGCGGCTGCGACGTCATCGACGTCACTCCGGTCGCAGACGGCGGGGCGCTTTTTGAGTTCTCCCGGCACGCCGCCAGGTCCGGCGGATTCGTCGGTCTGCGCGACGTCGCCACGACGCCCTACATCACGTTGGGGGACGAAGCCGGTCGGGTCGACCCTTGGCGGGAGACGACCGCGAAGTTCCGCGCCAACCTGCGCCGCCGCCGACGCAATCTGGAGGAGCGGGGACCGCTGGTCTTCACGCGGACCGACCGCGCCGACCGGGGAATGCTCGACGCCTTCTACGCGCTCGAGCGCGCCGGGTGGAAGGGGCGCGCGGGCACGGCGATCGTCGACGAGCCCGGCGCGACCGCGTTCTTCGACGAGATCGCCGCCGGCGCGGAGCGGAACGGCTACCTCGCGCTCTCCAAACTCGAATCCGGCGGGGATCTCGTCGCGTTCCACTTCGGACTCGAGATGGCGGGGCGCTATTCCGTGCCGAAGCTCGCGTTCAACGAAAAGTTCCACGCCTTCGCGCCGGGCCATCTGATGATCGACGAGGTGCTGCGCGATTGCACGGAGCGGGAGGTCCGGGAGTTTGACTTCCTCGACCATTCCGCCCCATGGAAACTGGAGTGGACCTCGACCCTGCGCCGCCACAGCAGGATCGTGATCTACCGGCGCGGGATCAAGGGCCGAATGCTGCACGAGGGGCGATTCCACGTCGCCCCCGCCGTCAACCGCGTGCGCAAGCGCCTGATCGCGGTCGGCGCGTCGGGCATGACAGGACACGAGGGGACACGCTGAGATGATCGCCACCGAGACCGCTCCATCGATCTTCGCCTCCGCCGACCCACTGCTCCGGCCGGGGATGCTGATCCCGGCGCCGGAACGCGAGCCGATGCCGTTTCCGCTCGACGATCCGCGCACGCGGTTCTTCTACTATGCCCGCAACGGCATCTTCAGGATGGTTCCGGTGCTCGGTCTGGTCGACGAAGAAGTGCTCTTTCCGTCCTACTTCCACGGCGTCGAGCTGGAGGCGCTGCTGACCGGCCGGGCTCGCCCGCGCTTCTACCCGGTCCGCGCGGGCATGCGCGTCGATCCCGCCGACGTGATCGCCCGGATCACGCCCGAGACGCGCGCCGTCTACCTGATCCACTACGCAGGTTTCCCCGGCCCCGTCGAGGAGCTGGCGCGGATCTGCCGGGACCGCGGGCTGCTCCTGATCGAGGATTGCGCGCTCTCGCTGCTCTCCCGCCTCGGCGATCGGCCGCTCGGCTCGTTCGGCGACGCTTCGGTCTTCTGCATCTACAAGTCGCTGCCGACGCCGAACGGCGGCGCGGTCTTCCTGCGCTCCGTCGACCCGGCCAAGCTGCCGACGCCGCCGGACTCCTCGCGCACGTCCGGCGTCTCGCTGGCGTCGTTCTCGCTGCTCCGCGGCATGGAGATGCGGGGGGGCGCCCCCGGACGCCTGCTGCACAAGGGCGTCCGCCAGATCGGCCGCTCCGTCGCGCACGCGAGCGGGGCAAGCTATGTGCTGACCGGAACGCAGTTCTTCGATCCCGCGGCGACGTCGCTGGCGATGAACCAGCTCTCGATGCGGATCATGCGCCGCCAGAATTTCACGGAGACGATCGCCCGCCGCCGCCGGAACTACGCCCGGCTCGGCGATCGGCTGGCCGACATCGCGCCGTCGGTGCTGGGCCCGCTCCGGGCGGGAACGTGCCCGCTCTTCTACCCGATCGCGATCCCGGACAAGCGCGGCGCGCAGATCGAGCTGGCCCGGCGTGGGGTCGAGACCGTCAACTTCTGGGAGATGCACCACTCCACCCTGCCGTTGGGCGAGTACCCGGAGGCCGACGGGCTCCGCCGCGCGGTTCTTGAGCTGCCATGCCACCAAGACCTCGACGACTGCGCGATCGACCGCGTCGCCGCCGCCGTCCGCGACGTGCTGCGCCTTCGCGGCTGACCGCGGACGGCACGCCCTGCCGTCACCAGCGGGCGAAGAGGGCCGGCATCGTCACCATCGCCTTGAAGTGGGCCAGTTCGTAGTCCACGCCGACGTGGGCGCGGCGGATCGCGAAGCGGTCCAGCGGCGCGAACGCCTACGCTCCCCCGAAGAAGCTGAAGGCGAAATCGAAGCCGAGCGTCGCGACGGCACGCTTCGTCTCCGCCGTGAAGGTGTCGGGGCCGCCGACCGGATAGGCGAAGAGGCGCGGCCTGCAACCGAGCTCCGCCGTGATCCGGACCGCGCTCCGCGCGATCTCCTCCGTCTGGTCCGCGATCGGCAGCCGCGCGAGGATCGGATGGTTGACCGTGTGCGCCCCCACCCGAACCCCCGCCGCCGCCGACTCCCGCTCCATCTCCCAGGCCATCCAGTTGGCCCGGCTCTCGGCGTGGCCCATCCGGACCGGACCGGTCGCGACGGCGAGCTCGGCGAGAAAGGCCTCCGTCCGGTCGCCGGGCAGGGCCTTGAAGGCGCGGAGGCAAGCCCGGATCGTCCGGTCGCGATCGTCAGTCCGCAACGACAGTGCGGGATCGGCCGCGGGGAACGCCACCGTCCCCATCGACGGGCTGGAGCGGATCATCCAGGCGATCTCGTCCCACCAGGCGGGCATGCCGTCGTCGAGAAACCGCGTGCAGAGGAAGAAGACGGCCGGCAGCCCGAGCTGCCTCAACACCGGGAGCGCGAGTTCGTGGTTGTCGCGGTAGCCGTCGTCGAACGTGACCAGCACCGCGCGGCCCCGGCCCCGGTCGAGGAACGCGCCGAGGTCGTTCGGGTCGAGCACGTCGACCGACCGCTTGAGGAACGCCATCTGCTCGGCGAACCCCTCGGCCGTGGCGCTGAAGACCTCGCGGTCGAGGGGCGACGCCAGCGGATCGCCGATGCGGTGGTAGTTCAGGACGAGGAGTCCGCGCCAGGTCGGCAGGGCTCGCAGGACGGTCCCACCGCCTGAGTTGTCCAGGATTCGGGCGATCTTGGCGAGACGACCGGAGCAGCTCACGGATTTCCGCCTTCTGGCGACGGCTCCGCGCTTCCCTCCGCGGCCGCGCCTGCCTCGCGGGTCGTCCTCCACGCCCGCGCCCGGGCGATTCCGCTCGAAGCGAGGTTGAGCGCGTGGATGCGGGCGCCGCACGGCGCCCCAGCACACACCAACAGCCGCGAGCCCGCCGAGCAGGCACTCTTTTCCACCGCCCCC
>JBPCRG010000518.1:0-5683 GCA_050997095.1 Thermomicrobiales bacterium
CGCCGGAGAACATCATCTCCGGATTCGTCACCCAGTTCTACAGCGAGGCCGCGGTCGTGCCGCCGACGATCATGCTCGAGCACGCGCTGCCCGAGGCCGAGGTGGAGATCGTGGCGGAGTGGCTGCGGGGCCGGCGCGGCGGCAGGGTCGAGATCGTCGTGCCGAAGCGCGGCGAGAAGCGGGCCTTGGTCGAGATGGTCGGCAAGAGCGCCATGCAGAACCTGGAGCAGAGCCGGATCAAGTTCCTGACCGACGAGATGAAGACGACCGCGGCGATGACCGAGCTGGCGGAGGCGCTGGACCTGCCGCGGATGCCGCGCCGGAGCGAGTGCGTCGACATCTCGAACATCCAAGGCACGAATCCGGTCGCGAGCATGGTCGTCTTCCAGGACGGCAAGCCGGCGAAGCGGGAGTATCGGCGGTTCACGATCAAGACGGTGCAGGGCGCGAACGACTTCGCGATGATGGGCGAGGTGATCACCCGCCGGTTCCGCCGCGCCAAGGAGGGCGGCGAGGAGGAGACGGCGGGCAAGTGGACCTCCCTGCCGGACCTCGTCATCGTCGACGGCGGCAAGGGCCAGCTGAACGCGGCGCTGCAGGCGCTGGACGCGATCGAGATGCAGGCCCCGATCTGCGGGCTGGCGAAGGAGAACGAGGAGATCTTCCTGCCGGGCCAGCCGATCTCGATCCTGCTGCCGCGGGATTCCCAGGCCCTCTACCTGGTGCAGCGGATCCGGGACGAGGCGCACCGCTTCGCGGTCACGTTCCACCGCGACCGGCGCTCGAAGGCGTCGTTCAAGTCGGGTCTGGACGAGGTCGCCGGGGTCGGGCCGAAGCGCAAGAAGGCGCTGCTCAAGCACTTCGGGTCGGTCAAGGCGATCAAGGAGGCGACGGTCGAGCAGATCACCGCCGTCGACGGGATCCCGGTCGGGGTGGCCGCGCAGATCAAGGCGTCGCTGTAGAACGAGCGCGAAGGCGCCGGGAGAACGACGGATGGCGGGTTCCAATCCGGACAATCGGGTCGTGACGCTCCAGGGCGCCGCGCCGCGCGCGATCGAGTGGGCGGCGGAGCGGCTGGCCGCGGGCGGCGTGGTCGCTCTGCCCACGGACACCGTCTACGGGATCGCGGCCTCCCTCTCCCATCCGGAGGCGCTGCGCCGCCTCTTCGCGATCAAGGGGCGCCCGCCCGGCAAGCCGGTGCCGGTGCTCATCTCCTCCTCGGCGATGGTTCCGCATCTGACGACCGCGTTGAGTCCGGAGGTCGGCCTGCTGCTGGACCATTACTGGCCGGGGCCTTTGACGGTCCTGCTCCCCGCGCGGGACGGGATGCCGCCCGAGGTGCTGGGCGACGGGCATGTGATAGGTTTGCGCGTTCCCAACCATCCGCTCGCGATCGAGGTGATCGAGCGCGCGGGCGGAGCCGTGGCGTGCACGAGCGCCAACCGGAGCGGTCTGCCGCCGGCGTGCTCGGCGCACGACGTGGCCGAGGCGATCGGCCCCGACCTCGACATGATCCTGGACGGAGGGCGCTGCCCCGGCGGGGTCGTCTCGACGGTGATCGGCTTCACGGGCGATGATGTGCGCGTGCTGCGCGAGGGAGTCATCCCCGGCGGGCACGTCGTCTGCGTCTGGCGGACCATCGTGGCGGGCCGCCAGACGCCGTAGGAACCCGTTCCGCCCGAGGCGCGCCGTTCGGCGCGGCTTTGGGGACAAGAGTCCACGTGCGTCCTGGGCATCACGGCGCCGGAAAGAAGGCACCGATGGAAACAGACTCCGGCGCGTTCGGGGCGGCGGCAAGCGGCACGGAAAGCGACGACGGGAATTCCGGCGCCGCGCGGAGCGGCGTGCAGGCGCACGGCGGCCCGCTGCCCGGGGCCAGCATGGAGATGGTTCGTCCGCCCGCATATGGGCGCGGCATCTTCGTCAGCCTCGGCTGCTCTGCCGCGGTCTTCGCGCTCGCGATCATGGCCTCCGGGGGGAAGCCCAACTCGACCGGCGTGCCGCTGAGCGAGACGACGACCCCGCTCTTTTGGGGCTTGGCCGTGATCCTAGTCGCGTTGACCGCGATCGGGGCGCAGTATTCGGAGGTGATGGCCGCGCGCGCGTCCGAAGCGATGGGCGGGCTGCGCTTCCAGCGTCCGCTGCCGACCGCCTGGGCCGCGCCCGCCGTGGCGGCGATGACCGCAGTCCTGATGGTCGCGACCTACCATAACCGCCTGATGCTGGCCGTGGGCCCGGCGATGGCATTCATCGGCGTGGCCGGAGGCCTGCTCGCCCGCGACCTGCTCGTCGACGCGACCGACTCGACATTGCGCACCGCTTCGACGATCCACACGCTGGCGATCCACACCGTCGCCTTCTTCGCGCTCAGCGCGATCTACATCAACAAGATGTCGAACCTGATCGCGGTGCCGCTGGTCGCGCTCGTCTCCGGGTTGCTGATCCTGGAGGCGTTGGAGCGCGGGACCGCCCTGCCCGAGCAGCGGGTGCTCTACGCCAGCCTCGGCGCGTTCGTCATGGCCCAGACGGCGATCGCGGTCAACTGGTGGCCGACCCATGGCTGGACCGGCGGCGCCGCGCTGCTGGTCTGCTTCTTCGCGGTCTGCGGCGTGCTCGTGACCCGGACCGAGCGGACGTCGCTGCGCCAGCGCGATCTCCTCGAATACGGGCTCGTCAGCATCGTCGGCCTTGCGATCCTCGCCTTGACGCTTTAGGAGACCTGCCGTGTCCGATTCTGAGAGGACTGCCGCCGACGGCGGCGGCGCAAACGCATCGTTCGATCTTTACGACCGGCTGGACCGGTACGAGGAGCTTCTGGAGGACATGGCCGAACTCGACGTCGCCTCGGTCGACGACGTCGAGCGCAGGATCATCGAGCTGAACGAGCGGATCGACGCGCTGGAGACCGATGCCGGGGCGTCCTCGTGACGCCGTCGCATCGCGCGCGCCCGGCCGCGCCCCGTTCGGAGCCATGAGCCTCGACCTCTTCGCCGCCAACCGCGACGCGGTGCTCGCCGCGCGCGCGCCCCTTGCAACGCGGATGCGCCCGCGGACGCTCGACGACCTGATCGGCCAGGAGGCGATCGTCGGTCCCGGCACGCTGCTCCGCCGCTCGATCGAGGCCGACAAACTCTCGTCGCTGATCCTGTGGGGGCCGCCGGGCTCGGGCAAGACCACCCTCGCCCGGATCGTCGCGACCACGACCAAGGCGCACTTCGTCGCGGTCAGCGCGGTCACCTCGGGCGTGGCCGACCTCCGCGCCGCGATCAAGGAGGCCTCCGATCGGCTGGGCATGCACGGCCAGCGGACGGTGCTCTTCATCGACGAAATCCACCGCTTCAACAAGAGCCAGCAGGACGCGATCCTCCAGCACGTCGAGGACGGCACGGTCATCCTGATCGGCGCGACGACCGAGAACCCCTCGTTCGAGGTCAACGCCCCGCTCCTCTCCCGCTCGCGGGTCGTGGTGCTCTCCGCGTTGAAGGACGACGACATCCGCGCGATCCTGCTCAGCGCTTTGCGGGACCGGGAGCGGGGATTGGGCTCGCAAGGGGTCGAGATCGAACCGGCCGCGCTGGAGACGCTGGTCAACATGGCGAACGGGGACGCCCGGTACGGCCTGAACACGCTCGAGTACGCGGCCACCGGCGCGGGCGTCTCCGAGCGGCCGACGATCACCGAGCACGTCGTGCGCGAGGCCGCGCAGCGCCGGGGCGGAACCTACGACAAGTCCGGCGACGACCACTACGACACGATCTCGGCGCTGCACAAGACGCTGCGCGGGTCGGACCCCGACGCCGCGCTCTACTGGCTGGCGCGGATGCTGGAGCGCGGCGACGATCCGCTCTACGTCGTGCGGCGGCTCGTCTGCTTCGCCTCCGAGGATGTCGGACTGGCCGATCCTCATGCGCTGGCGCTGGCGATGTCGGCGCAGCAGGCGGTCCATTTCCTCGGGATGCCCGAAGGGGCGCTGGCGCTGGCTCAGCTGACGGTCTACCTCGCGCTCGCGCCGAAGAGCAACGCGCTCTACCGCGGCTACGGCGAGGCGCAGCGCGACGTCGCCGAGACGCGCAACGACCCGGTCCCGATCCACCTCCGCAACGCGCCGACGGCGTTGATGAAGGAGATCGGCTACGGGCAGGGCTACAAATATGCCCACGACTTCGCCGAGGGCATCGTCGGGCAGCGGAATCTGCCCGACGCGCTGACGGGCAGGCGCTACTACCGGCCGTCGGGCCGCGGCTTCGAGATCGATCTGGAGCGGCGGATGGCCCGGATCCGCGAGATCTACGAGGCGACGTCGGGCGACGCGGCCGAACCGGCGGCCGAACATGGCGAAGATGGCGACACATCGGAGGACGCGTGACGACGTTGAATCACCCAGCTCCCCGCGCGCTGGACCGCGGCGTCGAGCAACTGCGGCCGGTGACGATCGAGACCGGCGTGGCGCCCTACGCCGAGGGGTCGGCGCTGATCAAGATGGGCCAGACGCAGGTGCTCTGCACCGCCACGGTCGAGGAGCGGGTGCCGCGCTGGATGGCGGGCAAGGGGCGCGGCTGGGTCACGGCCGAGTACTCGATGCTGCCCCGGGCCACCAAGGTGCGCACCGCCCGCGAGGCCGCGGCCGGGAAGCAGGGGGGCCGCACGGTCGAGATCCAGCGCCTGATCGGGCGAGCGTTGCGCGCGGTGGTCGATCTGGAGGCGCTGGGCGAGCGGCAGATCATCCTCGACTGCGACGTGCTCATGGCCGACGCGGGGACGCGCTGCGCGTCGATCACCGGCGCCTACGTCGCGATGGCGCTCGCGTTCGACCGGCTGACCGAGGCCAAAAAGCTGAAGCGCGACCCGATCCGGGCGGCGGTCGCCGCGGTCGGCGTCGGCGTGGTCGACGGCGTGCCGGTGCTCGACCTCGACTACTCGGAGGACGGCCGGGCGGATGTCGACTTCAACGTGGTGATGACCGACGCCCACGCCTTCGTCGAGATCCAGGGCACCGCGGAGCGCAATCCCTTCCTGTCGTCGACGCTGGACGAGCTGCTGATTCTGGCGAGCACGGGGTTGGACGAGCTGTTCGTCGTCCAGAAGGCGGCCCGCGGCCGATGAACCGCGTCGTCGCGGCGATCGATTCTGGGCCTGCGGCGGAGGCATGGCTGAGACGCTCCCCACGGCGTCGCCCCAACGTTTCACGCACCGGCAAGGAGACGCGACGATGGACGCCGACGGAATGGTCACGATTTCCGACCGATCGACGGGATCGACGGCCCGGATCCTGCCCGGGTCGGGCTTCAACTGCTTCAGCTTCGTGGCCGCGATCGACGGCGCCGAGATCGAGACGCTGTGGCGCGAGCCGGACTTCGGCCCCGGCAGCCGGGCGTCCCGCAGCGGCATCCCCCTGCTCTTCCCCTTCCCCGGACGCCTGGCCGGAGACTCGTTCCGCTTCGACGGCCGCACCTTCACGGTCACCGGCGCGCCCGTCAACGGCGGCAACCCGATCCACGGCTTCGTGCTCGACCGCCCCTGGCGCATCGCGGAGCGGAGCGCCGACCGGGTCGCCGCCACGTTCCGGGCCTCGGTCGACGAACCCGCGCTCCTCGCCCAGTGGCCCGCAGACTTCCAGATCACCATCTCGTACGAGGTCGCCGAATCGTCGCTGCGAGGCGTCGTCCTGATCGAGAATCCGGGC
>JBPCRG010000534.1:0-5627 GCA_050997095.1 Thermomicrobiales bacterium
CTCCGTGGCTGCCCTCGTCCGGGGGGGACATGCCGGATGGAGCGGCCAACGGCGCGAACGGACAGGGGAACGAGCGGGCAGCCACGGAGGGCTGCCCCTACCGGTTCGTTTCCCGGATCGATGTCGACTGCCAATGGAGACATGGCGCTCACCGGCGGCGGATGGGCAGCTCGACGGCGATCTTCAGGAAGTCCTCGACCTCCTTGAGGGTCGGCACGCCGAAGGGGCCGACTTGGCGCAGGCTCAGGGCGGCGACGGCGTTGGCGAAGCGGCCGGCGGAGATCGCGGAGGCGTTGCGCTCGGTCGCCTTGATGAAGAAGGCGGCGGCGAAGACGTCGCCGGCTCCGGTGAGGTCGTTGATCGCGACGTCGTACCCCGGCAGGTCGGTCGTCTCCCCCCCGTAGACGATCCGGGCGCCGTTCTCGCCCTGGGTGATCACGCCGAGCCGCCGCGACCCGACCGCCTCGACCGCGTCGCGGGCGAGCGTGATCTCCTCGTCGCTGACGATCAGGGAATCGATCCGGCCGAGCAGCTCGCCGGGCAGGCGCAGGGTTTTCAGCTTGACCCTCCCCCCTTCGGGATGCGGCCACTCCCGCATCCATCCCTGCGGCGTCGCGCCGAGGAACCCCGGAGTCAGCGAGCCCGTCTGCTTCGGGTCGATCTCCTGGGCGATCGGGCCGAGATGGATCACCCTGGCGTTGCGCCAATGCGGGGGGAGCCCGCGCAGGTCGATCTCGCCCGCCCACCGCGGCAGCGTCTGGACCCGGCGCCCAGCGTTGTAGACGTTGACGAACATCGACGGCGCCTCGGCCTCCTGGACCACGATGCTGACTTCGCCCGCGAACTCGTCGAGCGACGGAATCGCGACGCCGTCGACCGTCTTGCCGAAGGCGCCGCGGGTCAGCACGCCGACGCGCAGGCCCAGCCGGGCCGCCGTCAAGGCGGAGTAGAGCGCGGTTCCTCCCAGCATGGCCGTCCCGTCCGGGCGCAGGTCGGCGCAGATGTGGCCGATGACGAGATATTCCGGCGTGCGCGCGAGCTGCATGCCCGACAAGGACCGGGCGGCGCTCAACGGCTGGCGGGGTGTCGGGGCCTTGGTCTTGGGGCCGGGCGGCGTCGGGCCCGCCGGATCGGTGACAAGCTTGGTCTTCAAAGGGGGGCTGGGCTCCTCATGTGGGCGTTCAAGCGGTTTCGGGCGGGAATGAATTTCCACGCTCGGTGACAAACGCCGGTTGATGGAATGGATCGCGTCAACCGGCAGTCCGCCGCCCGCTTCGCCCCGGATTGAACTCCGCGGCTGCGCCGACGACGCCCTTCCAGGGCTGAGACCGACCGTCCTGGCGGTTACCGATTTGGTTGGTCCGGCGACACGACCCGACTTCCGGTGGCGTCGTGGAATCGGTGGCACGAGCCAATCAACGCGTCGGCTCCTCACCGTCTTGTCCTGTTCGTCGGCGTATGGCGGGTCACGTCATTCCATCTTAGCCGACTTGCATCGAACATGGGTAGTCGAACCCGCGTGGAGAGGCGTGGCGTTGCCGTTGAAACACGGGCGACGATTCAGGCGCTCGGCATCACGGTGATGCGGCGGTTCATGCCTTCGCCGGTGCTTTCGGTCGTCACCTCGGGGTTTTCGCGGAGGTACATGTGCACGATCCGCCGTTCGTTCGGCGGCATCGGCTCGAGCACGATCGGCTGGCTGCTGCGCGCGACCTGGCGGGCGACGCGGTCGGCCAAGCCGATCAGCGACTCCTCGCGGCGGCTGCGGTAGCCCTCGACGTCGACGACCACGCGCGTCCACTCGGCGATCTTCTTGTTGCAGAGCAGGTTCACCATGTACTGGATCTGCGCGAGGTTGTCCCCCCGGCGGCCAATCAGCATGCCAAGGTCGCGGCCGAGGATGTCGATGAAGATCGTCGGCGGCTCGTCCGGGCCGGGCTGCATCGGGGACGGATTGTCGACCGCCACGACATCGGCCTCGATCCCCATGTTGAGCAGCAGGTCGCGCACGACCTCCTTCACGATGCGCTCGTCCTCGGCGTCGACGCGGTCCACGTCGATCACGCGTTGCGGCGCGCGCTCCAGATGGGGGGCGGGCGGCGGGACGCCGCGGCTCGACGGTCGGTCTCCGGGCACGCGGCGGGGGCCGGGCGCGCGCCGGTTCTGGTTTCCGGCGGAGGGGACGGGCTGGGAGGCCTTGCCTTTGGCCGTGACCCGGACCAGCGCCTCCGCGTCCTCATCCGGACCGGCGTCGGAGAGGATCTCGATGTCCACCGCCTCGCTCGGCAGCTCCAGCTGCTCCAGCGCCAGACGGATCGCCTCCTCGACGGAATACGCCTGAATCTCGACGCTCGTCATCCGGTTGTGGTCCATCGTCGTCCCGCTCCGTGTCTAGACCGCTCCGTCCGCGCCCTCGGCGCCGCGGCCGCCGGACCGCCGCCGGGAGCCCGGCGGATGTGGCGAACCCGGTCACTCGGCTGCGTCGCCCTCGGCGCGGCGCGGCTGCCGCTTCTTCCGCGGAATCGTGGGCGCGCTGGCTCCGTTGGCCGACATCCTGCCGTTGACCCGCGACTCCGCGCCGTTCGGCTGCATCGCCGAACCGGCCGAGCCGTTCGCCCGCTGCATCCGCTGGGCCTTGGCCGCGGGCGACGCCCGCTTCACCGGCCGCTCCCCTTTCGCCGCGACGGAAGCGGCTTTCTCGACGCGCTCCGGGGCGTCGGCCGCGGCCCCGGCCTTGGGGGCGGCGTTGACGGCCTGCGCCTCCTGCACCTTCTTGTTGAGCCAGCCCATCACCCCCGTGCGCTGGGGGGCGTCCTCGCCGCTGACCACCATCACCTCGTCGAGATCCCGCGGCGCGCGGTAGCCCAGCCGGCGATGCTCCGGCAGCTCGGGCAGGGCGGGAACCCAGTCCCTCATGCTCCCCCAGCCGGTGATGAACCACTGCTGGACCACGCTGTAGACGCTCTGGGTGACCCAGTAGATGACCGGACCGGACGCGAAGCCCCACCCGAAGACGATCACCATCAGCGGCATGAAGTTCATCATGCTGTTCATCATCGCCTGCTGCGGGTCGCTGGCTTTGCCTTGGCCGGTGGGCCGCATCATCTTGGTCTGCACGAATTGGAAGGCGCCGGCGAGGATCGGCAGGATGTGATAGGGGTCGGCATTGTTGAGGCTGTGAAGCCAAGCGAAGCTGCCCTGCCAGAAATCCGACGTGCCGCTGGGACCGTTCCCTTGGGAGAGATGCAGGATCGAGCGGTAGACGCCGAAGAAGATCGGGATCTGGATGATCATCGGCAGACAGCCGGCCATCGGGTTGACGCTGAACTGGCTGTAGAGCTTCATCGTCTCCTGGGAGAGGCGCTGACGATCCTTCCCGTGCTTCTTCTGGAGCTCCTTGATCTTGGGCTGGAGCTCCTGCATCGCCTTGCTGGATTTGATCGACGTCACCGTCAAGGGCAGCAAGGCCGTCTTGACCACGATCGTGAAGACGATGACCGCCAGCCCGGCGCTGTGCATCGATTTGGCGAGAAAATCCAGGACGTGCTCGAGGAACGTGACGTACTGGCCCCAAAGCGGGCTCGCGGCCACGACGGGCGCCAGCCCGATGAGATGGCTAAACACGGGGGAGCGCCTCCTCCCGCGCTCGGCGGGACTCGGAACAGGGGCGGCCGGTCGGGTCCGGGATGGTGCGGACTGGCGGGGCCGACGCCGGTGACAACGAGACGATCTGCTTCGGCGCGGTGGCGATCATGGAGGCGGGCCGACGCCCGCCCGGCGTGGCAGGGACCGCCGTCTTCGCCGCGTGGCGGTGCGTGTGTGCGTCCAGAATCGACTCGCTCTCCATTAGGATGCGCGGCGAGCCCCAACCCGCAAAGTCGCGGGTGCGTGTCGCTCGCGGAGCGCAATCATGCAGCGGAAAGCATACGGGCGAATGGCGGCACGGTCCACCCGGAATCACGGCAGGCGTTCCGATGGCGGCGGGTGGAGCGGCGTCAAACGGAGAATGGCTCTCGGCGACCCTGTGTCACGGCCCACGGCCCGTGGCTCAAGGCACCGGATCGTACCCGCTTCCGCCGAACGGGTTGCAGCGGCAGACGCGCCAGACGGCCAACCGCCCACCTTTGATCAGGCCGTGCTTCTCGATCGCCTCGATCCCGTACTCCGAGCAGGTCGGCATGAAGCGGCACGACGGCGGAAGCAGCGGCGAGACGAAGCGCCGGTAACCCCGGATCGACGTCAGCGCGAGGCGTTTCGGCGTGAGCTTTGAGCTTCGGGCTGCGGGCTTTGCGTCTTGAGGGGTTTCGTCCATGTCGGAACCTGCGGACCCGGTCAAACCTCCGGGCGGAGAAGGTTGGCGCGTTTGAGGATGCGGAGCCAGGATGCCTGGGCGACGTCGAGGCCGGTAAGTTCGGCGATGCCGCCGCGAATGACAATGACGACGTCGTGACCCGGCAGCACGTCGGGCTCGGTCAGACGGATCGCCTCCCGGACGAGCCGTTTGCACCGGTTGCGCTCGTGCGATTTGCCGACGCGCTTGCCGGCGACGACCGAATAGCGGTTGCGCGGCGGATCCGCCGGGGCGGAAAGGATGCGGGCCACGATCGGCCCGTCGGCGAACGCGCGACCCTTGGCGCGGGTGCGGCGGATCTCGCTGTCCTCGCGCAGCCGCAGCTCGCGATTCACCATCCGCGCGACCGCCCGGCGACCCAGACGGGCCTGAGGCAGGGCGCGGCGAGATGCGGGCGGCGGGCGATCGTCCGCCGTCCGCGCCCGTCGCCGATCGCCGCCGAAAGCCGGGCGCCCATGGCCGGACCGCCCTACTTGTTCTGCGTGAACTTGCCCTCGTCGGAGACGGTCAACGCATGCCGCCCCTTCTTCCGACGGGCCCTGATCACCGCGCGTCCGCCGCGGGACGCCATCCTTTTAAGGAAGCCATGCTCGCGCAGGCGCGGAATGCGCTTGGGCTGGTACGTTCGCTTCGTCATCGCTCACTCCTGAAACCCGAATCACGGGCGATCGATCCTCGACCGGACGGGTCCGGCGCGGTCATGACTTTGGACGCACGGAGAATATGCGGAGACGAGCCCCGCCGCGACCGACTCCGCATTGTAGGAGCGGCTCCGGGGACGTGTCAACGTCGCGCCGTCCCATGGGAGCGGACCCAGCCCGATGATCCGCCGGATCCGGCTCCGGACGCGGCCGCGGAGGGACGGACTGCGGTGGGTAGTGGTGGATATTCGCCGTGGCACGGAATCTGCTTCTAACCATTTCACGCGAACGAGCGCGACGGCAGCGGCCCGACGATGGACGTCGGACGCGAGTCGCCTTCGAGAGGAGACGGAACGATGGGCCTCATTCTTTGGATCCTTTTCGGCGCCTTGGCGGGCTGGATCGCAAGCAAGATCGCCGGCACCGACGCCCAGCAGGGCTGGATCTTGAACATTGTGATGGGCATCGTCGGCGCGCTCGTCGGCGGCTTCATTTGGAACAGACTGATCAAGCACACCGACTCTGTCGTGGCCATCAACCTGCCTGGCTTGATCATCGCCATCCTTGGAGCCCTGATCGTGACCTTCGCCGTCGGCAAGCTGACCGGCAAGAAGATCTGACGCCCGGCTCCTCTC
>JBPCRG010000553.1:0-3943 GCA_050997095.1 Thermomicrobiales bacterium
CGCCGCGCCGGACGGTTCGTCGGGGCGGTTTCCGGTCGGGTTCGCGACGGTCGACCATCCGTTCCACGCGGTGCGTGGCGAGCTGCTCCGGCGGTCGGTCGTCGAGGGCCATCCGTTGCGCTGGATCGCCTCGCATCAGGGCGGCTATCCGACCGAGTTCTACCCTCTGGGCGCGGCGGCGCTCGACGTCGGCGTCTGGTTTCTCGCGCTGGGCGCGCTCCCCATGATCGCAGTCCACAAGCTGGTGGTGATCGCAGTCTTTCTGCTGCCGGGGCTCGCCTTCGCCCGGACGGTCAAAGCCGATCGCCTGACGTATGGCGTCGCGCTCCTGGCCTTCGCCGGTCAGGTCTCGGTCCGCGGGTGGTGGTGGTCGGGCGGGTCGCGCGAGTTGGTGGAGTGGGGGCTGATCACGAACGTCGCGGCCGCGACCGCGCTGCTCTTCGTTCTGCCAGCCCTCCAACGGTTCGCCGCGAGAGGAGATTGGCGCGGCGGTGCGATCGCGGCCTGCTTCGCCGCTTTCGCGCTCGTCTGCAATCCGCGCTCCGGCATCGCCCTGGTCGCGATCGTGATCGGTGTCGTCGCGACCGTCGCGCTCGATTCCGGGCGGGACGCGGCCCTGATTGCCCTGGTCCGGCGCATCGCCGCCTTCGGCATGCTCGCATTCGCGTTGGCGGCTCCGGAGATCGTCTCGCTCGTCCGGTTCAACCACCTCTACTATTTTGTGCGCTATTCGGGGTACCTCGATCTGCGGGAGTATCTGCAATCGTCGGTGCAGGCGGTCTCGAGTCCGTTCTTCGTGTTGGGCCTGGTGGGTCTGGCGGCGGCGGTGGTGGACGCCGAGCGCCCGACCATCCGGGCCGCGGCGCTGACCCTGGTGACGTATTGCGGACTGACCGCCTACGCGGTGTCGGGATCATGGCCGGGGTCGCTGATCGAGCAGCTTGAGACGACGCGGTTGATGCCGTTCCAGCGTTTCCTCTGGCTGCTGATGGCCGGCTATGGAGCCTGGTTCGTCCTGGCGTTGGTGGCGAGACGCTTGACGAGTCGACGTTTGCTCGCAGCCGATGTCGCGTTGGCCGCGTTGATGCTGCTCTCGCTGCTCGGGTACGTGCTCGTGCCATTCGGCGTGATCCCGGGGAGCGATCGTGGTCTCGTCGCGATGGCGACGAGCGTGCAGCCGGGGATCATCGACCTTGAGGCAGCGGTGCGGGAGGCGGATCGACGCGCGCCGCCGGGCACGGCGATCCTCGTGCTCGGGTCGACCTATTCCTGGCACGATCAGATGTGGGCTCCGATGTGGTCGGACCGGCCGTTCTTCTACGACGACTGGCTGTGGTACTGGCAGCAGCGTCATTTCGGCGACTACGACCCCGCGCTCGAGCACGCCTATCCGTCACCGAACTCGGCGTTGAGGCCCGAGTACCTGCGACGCCATGGCATCGGCGCGGTGATCGCGACCAAGGCGGCCACCAAGAGCGCCGCAGCCGCATCGCCGGCGCTCAACCGTGTGCGGGCGGGCATCTACGACGTCTATCTCGTGTATGCCCCGACGCCGATCGTGACGTACGGCTCGGGGACGACCGCCGGGATTGCCGTCGGCGATTCGGTCATCTCCGCGAGCGGCACGAGCGACGGGGGCGACATTCTCGTCCGCCGGAACTGGTATCCGCGGTGGGAGGCCACCGTGAACGGCCGGTCGGCCCCCATCGTCCAAACCGCCGACGGGTACATGTCGATCGCCGCGCCGGCTGGGTCCGCCTCGCTCACGCTCCGCTACGCCACTGACTGGATCGACTGGCTCGGCCGAGGTTTGTGCGTGGGCGGTCTGGCGGTCGTGGCGCTTCTCATGGGCGGGAAGGGGTTTCGCGCTCCCACGGCGAGGCGCGTTCGCCGCCGAGGCGCCGATTCCTCCTAGACCCACTGCGGGATCGGCACGTCGATGAGCGTCGGCTGATCTCGGTCGAGGGCCGCGACGATCTCCCGCTGGAGCATGTCGGGCGATGTCGCCCGGACGCCCGGGATCCGGTACGCCTTCGCCAACTCGACATAATCGGGGTTGACGAGGGCGACGCCGATGAAGCGGCCGCCGCGGGAGTTGAACTGCTCCTCCTTCACGGCGGAGTAGGTCGAATCGTTGAAAATCACGATCGGCAGGCCGAGGCGCTCCTGCACGGCGGTGCCCAGCTCGCCCATGGTGAACTGGAAGCCGCCGTCGCCGACGACGCAGACGACTGGCGTCTCCGGCCTGGCGATCTTGGCCCCGATTGCCGCGGGCAGCGAGAAGCCGAGCGTGCCGTAGCCGGAGGGGAACATGAAGGTGCGCGGTTCGTAGACGGGGTAGAGGCCGCAGGCGACGTAGCTCATCTGGGTCATGTCGTTGACGAGGATCCCGTCCCGGGGCAGCGCGTTGCGGAGCGCCTCGATGTAGGGCTTCCGCTCCGCGTGGAAGGCGCCCGCCTCCGCCCGCATCCTGGCGGAGTGGAGCGCGGCGCGGTCGTAGCCGGTCTTCGCGACGCGGGCCCCGGCGAGCATCCCGGCGATGCCTTCCGAAGCCAGCGAGGCGTCGCCGAGGATCGACAGGGAGGGGGAGGCGTTGAGCGTCATCTCGCGCTCGTCGACGTCGATCCTGATCACTTCGGCGGGGAAGGGCAGTTTGAATTCCTGCGTCGCCTGGACGCCCAGCTTGGAGCCGATCACGAGCATGTAGTCGGCCTCGCGGAGCACGTCGTCGACCGCGTTGCCGGGCTCCCACAGCGCGCCGAGCGAGAGGGGGTGGTCCTCCGGAACCGAGCCCTTTCCCATGATCGACGTGACGACCGGGGCGCCGAGCGCCTCGGCGATCGCGACGATGTGCCGACCCGCGAGGGAGGAGACGGCGCCGCCGCCGCAATAGATCACGACCCGGTTCGCCGCGGCGAGTCGATCGGCGGCAGCATGCAGCAGGGCGGGATCGGGGCGTCGAGCGGCGGGACGGGCGACGGGGACGTCGCCGGTGCCCGCCGCCTCGTCTAGCACGTCGAGCGGAAACTCGATGTGGACCGGCAGCGGGCGGTCGGTTCCGAGCTGCCGAAATGCCTCATGCATGGCACCGGGCACGTCGTCGGCCGCCATCACCCGGGTGTTCCATTTGGTGACCGCCGCCATCACGCCGCGTTGATCCTTGAGATCGTGGAGGTTGCCCCGCATCTGGTCGAGATGCGGGCGGCGGAAGTTCGCGGATAGCACGAGGACCGGCGAGGAGTCGGTGTACGCCTCGCCGATGGGCGTCGCGATGTTGGTCACTCCAGGGCCGGTGATCACCAACGCGACGCCGGGACGCCCGGAGGCCCGGGCATAGCCGTCGGCCATGAAGCCGACGCCCTGCTCGTGGCGGGCGAGCACGTGGCGCAGCCCGGACGAGCGGAGCGCGTCGTAGAGGGCCAGCGTGTGCACGCCCGGAATGCCGAAGACCGTGTCGACACCATGCGCCTCCAGCGACGCGATCGCCAACTCAGCCCCGGTGAGCGACGCGTCCGCCGCAGTCGCCGGGCCCGCGGCGCTTTCGGCCATGACCATGATTCTCTCCCTTGTTCGGTGACGTCTGCGCTCGTCACGCAGACGCCGTTCGCCCTGCGGGCCATCCCGCAGCGGACAGTATCTTGACTTGGCTCTTCGCCATCCCGCCAGACTGATTTGGAGGCGCCCTCGGCCGATCCGACCGAATGCAGGGGCGGGGGCGCCGCCCGCTCAGCTTGAATCGAGCCACGCGCGGCCGCGGGCCGAAACCCCGATCCGTCCGGCCCCGCGATTGCCGGGTTGCGGGAATTGCTGAAGATACCCCCGCGCCCTCGCGATCTGAATCACCGCCTCGACGAATTGGGGATCCCAATCCAGCGCCTGCGCGAGTTGCCTCGCCGCGGTCGCCAGCATCATCCCGGCGGGTTCTGTCAGCATCGTCGTGAGC
>JBPCRG010000559.1:0-4861 GCA_050997095.1 Thermomicrobiales bacterium
GATCGACGCCCACGCCGGCGACTCGCCGTTCGAGATGACCACCGACGGCAAGGGCCAGCTCTTCGCCTTCGCCGGGCTGAAGGACGGGCCGCTGCCCACCCACTACGAGCCGTGGGAGACGCCGGTCCGCAACGCGGTCCATCCCGGGCAGGACCGCAGCCCGGCGGCGAAGCTGCACGACCGACCGGACAACCGCTACCATGAGATCGGCGACCTGCGGTTCCCGCACGTGATCACGACCTACCGATTGACCGAGCACTACACGGCCGGGGCGATGTCGCGGAATCTGCCCTGGTTGGCCGAACTGCAGCCCGAGGGCTTCGTGGAGCTCGATCCGATCCTTGCGGCCGAGCTCGGCATCGGGAACGGCGGGTGGGCGACGATCGGAACCCTCCGCGGCGAGATCGAGGCGAAGGCGCTGGTGACTGACCGGATCCGGCCGCTGACGGTCGGGGGCCGCCGCCTGCATCAGGTCGGGCTGCCCTGGCATTTCGGCTACAGCGGGCCGGTGGTCGGCGGCATCGCCAACGACCTCAGCGCGCTCGTCGAGGATCCGAACTCATTGATCCACGAGGCGAAGTCGTTCACCTGCTCCGTCCGCGCCGGTCGGCTCCGCGGGGAGAAGCCGGGCGTATGAGCGCAGTGATCGAGACCGGGACGACCGGGGCACGGCAGGGGGCGGTGGGCTTCCTGACCGACATCAGCCTCTGCATCGGCTGTAAGGCGTGCGAGGTCGCCTGCAAGCAATGGAACGAGCTGCCGGCCGAGCCGAGCGCGCTGAGCGGAGCGAGCTACGACAACACGCTCGATCTGGGAGCCACCACCTGGCGGCATGTCGCGTTCGTCGAGCAGTCGAAGCCGGGGACGGATCTCCTGGCCGGGTTGATGGCAGGGGCGGGCGCCGCGCAGCCGGGCCGCGAGATGACCGCCTGGCTGATGATGAGCGACGTCTGCAAGCACTGCGTCCGCGCGGGCTGCCTTGAGGCCTGCCCGACCGGCGCGATCATCCGCACCGAGTTCGACACCGTCGTGATCCAGCAGGACATCTGCAACGGCTGCGGCTACTGCATCCCCGCCTGCCCCTTCGGCGTGCCGCAGCTGAGCGAGACCGATCATCGCGCCCACAAATGCACCCTCTGTTACGACCGCCTGCGGGATGGCATGGAGCCCGCCTGCGCGAAAGCGTGCCCCACGAAGTCGATCCAGTTCGGGCTTGTCAGCGAGCTGATGCCGCGGGCGCGTGAACGGGTGGAGACATTGCGGGCGCGCGGGTTCGAGAAGGCCCACATCGACGGCGACCGGGTGACCGGCGGCGACGGCGGGATCGACGGCCTGAACGCGTTCTTCGTCCTGACCGACTCCCCGGAGACCTTCAACCTGCCCGCGCACCCGCAGCTGCCGCAGGACAAGGTGCTGCCCGCGTTGCTGACGACCGCGCTCGCGGCGATCGGGCTCGGCGTCGCCGCGTTTTCGGCGCTGCGGGGCCGACCGTGAGCGAGGCGTTCCAACGCCGGTGGGAGCCGGCCGGGCGGCGACGCCGGCGGGAGGCCGTCAACGCGGAGGGAGCGACCGACGCGGCGAAGCCCCCGGCCGAAACGCCGCAGCCGGGCTACCACGGCGTGCCGGTCGTCCACCGCACCCATTGGAAGTGGCTGATCATCGTCTACTTCTTCCTCGGCGGGATCTCCGGCGCCAGCTACGTCGTCGCCGCGATCGCCCAGCTGGTCGGCGGGCCGCGGAACCGCTCGATCGTGCGGACGGGGAGGTACATCTCGTTCGCGGCGCGCCTGCCCTGCCCGGTTCTGCTGGTGCTCGATCTTGGCCTGCCGGAGCGCTTCTACCGGACGCTGCGCGTCGTCAAGTTCCGCTCGCCGATGTCGCTGGGCACGTGGGGCCTCTCGATCTTCAGCCTCTTCTCGGCGGGGAGCGTCGCGATCCAGGCCGCCGAGGACGGGCTGCTCGGACGGGGCCGGCTGGCCGAATCGGTGGCGCGGGTCGACTCCCGGGCGGTGGGCATGGCAGGCACGGTCCCCGCCTTCTTCTTCGGCGGATACACGGGCGTGCTGCTCGGCGCGACCGCGGTGCCGCTCTGGTCCAAGAACGCGATGCTGCTCGGGCCGCTCTTCCTGACCTCCGCATTCTCGACCGCGGTCGCCGCGATCGCCGTCGTCGAGACCGGCCGCAGGCACCCGGACGAGACCGCGGTCGCGCGACTGGAGGCGCTCGACCGGATCGCGATCGCCGCGGAGTTGGCGCTGCTCGCGGCCTCCCGAATCCGACTCGGGGAGATCGCCAAGCCAGTGGTCACGGGCCGCACCGGGAACCTGCTGCTCTACGGGACGGTCGGGGCCGGACTCATCGCGCCGCTGGCGCTGCATTGGATCGACCGGCGACGGAAAACGCGCGGCCTCAGCCTGCTGGGGTCGCTGCTCGTCCTCGGCGGCGGGTTCATCCTGCGCTACGCCTCGGTCGTCGGCGGAAACGCCTCGGCCGACGACCCGCAGGCGACATTCCTGACGACAAGCGGGAAGACGCGCGGCAAGAGCGGCTTCTTGACCCGCTGAGATGCGCTCGCAGCGGAACCCAAAAGTGTGTCGTCAGCGGTCTTCCGGGCTCCCCCTGCGGGCGGTCGTGCCATTCCACGCGGGGTTGAAAACCCCGCGCTCAGTCATCATAAGTCGGTTGAAACCGACCATCCCCAATCATCGCGTTTCAAGATCTGGCGACATCATCACCCTGACGACACGGCTATGGCGTAAAGCGTCATATTGTTCTTGCGGAATCCGCCGAACATTGCCGGACGGGGCGTCAGGTCGGAGGGAGTTCGCTTGACCGCCGGACAGTGTATGCCAGCGGATCGACGGCAAAGTTCAATCACCCGTTCTTCAGCAGGGCGACAAGCTGATCGAGGGCCGTTTCCCAACCGGCTTGGAAGCCCATCTCCTCGTGCTTGCCGCGGGCATCCTCGTCCTTGTGCATGGCGATTGCCGCGTACCTCGTCCCCGTTCCCTGCGGTTCGAGTGAGATCACCGCGGTGATGAAGGGATTCTCGGACGGGCGATAGCCCGGATTGAGGGCATCGGTCCAGACGAGCCGCCTGTTCTCGACGATGTCGAGGTAAGTGCAGAGGTGAGGGTACTCCTGCCCTTCCGGTGAGCGCGTCACTGTCCGGAAGATACCGCCGGGACGCAGATCGATGTCGCAATCCACCGTCGTATATGGCGCGGGCGCGAACCACTTTTTGATCAGTTCGGGGGTGGTCCACGCCTTCCACACAAGTACGATCGGGACATCGACGACCCGTTCCAGCACGAGGTCAAGCTTCGGATTCGGTTGCGGCGAACTCATCAAGGTCATCGATTCTGCTCCTTTCGGGGCGATCTGCTCAGTGGCCGATGGCGACGCCGTCGGCACGCGGGTCGGCTCCGCCGCGGAGCAGGCCGGTCGCGTCGTCGCGCAGGATCATCTGGGCGTGGCCGAAGTGGATGTTCCACGGGTCGGTCGTCGTGACGACATGGCCTCGCTCCTCAAGGCCTGCCCGGGTCGCGGCGGGGAAGCGGTCCTCGAGGCCGACGAGGCATGGGTCTGAGCCGGGAGCGCCGCCCGCGACCCAGCGCGGGGCCTCGATCGCTCCCTGCGGGTCCATTCCGCGGTCGACGAGGTTGGTCACGAGTTGGAGGTGGACTTGCGCCTGCGCGTCGCCGCCTTGGGCGCCGAACGGGCCGAGGAGCCGTCCACCCCGCATCAGCATGCCCGGCATGAGCGTGTGCAGCGGACGTTTGCCGCCCTCGAGCCGGTTGACCGCGCCGTCATCGAGCGAGAAATAGGCGCCCCGGCATTGGAGGACGATGCCCGTGCCGTCCGCGACGACCCCCGAGCCGAAGTTGAGATAGACGCTCTGAATCATCGAGACCGCGTTGCCGTCGCGGTCGACCGCGCAGGGATAGACCGTGTCTCCGGCCGCGGTCGCGCCCCCGGGGGAGGCCCGCATCGGGTCGTAGTCGCGCCAGAGCTCTTCCGCGAAGGCCTTCGAGGTCAGCCGCGCCACGTCGACCGGGACGAACCGCGGGTCGGAAAGCATCGCGTCGCGGACCGCGAAGGCGCGCTTTTTGGCCTCGATCAGCGGATGCAGGTGTTCCACGCTCCCCCATGCGGCCATGGGCGCGAGCGCGGCGAGATTGAGCTCGATCAGCGCGGCGATGCCCTGCGAATTCGGCGGCAGCTCGGCCACGGTCACCCCCCGATAGTCGGAGGTGGCGGGCTCGACCCACTCCGCGCGGTGGTTCGCGAGATCGTCGGCGGTCAGCGGCCCGTCGTGGCGGCGGGAGGCGGCGATGATCCGCTCGGCGATCTCGCCGGTGTAGAACGCGTCGCGCCCCTCGCGGGCGATCGTCTCCAACGACCGCGCCAGGTCGGGGAGGCGCATTCGTGACCCGGCCGCGGGTGCGGCGCCGCCGGGGAAATAGATCGGGCGCAAATCCGCGGTCCAGTCTCCATCGGCCGCCGTCTCCTTCATCGCGAGATGGAGATTCGGCGACACCGGAAAGCCGTCCCGCGCGTAGCCGATCGCCGGACGCAGCAGGCGGTCCAATGGCAGTCGGCCCCATCGCCGGTGGCCCTCGCACCAGGCGTCGATGGTGCCGGGGACCGTGACCGCGTGGATGCCGCGAGACGGCATCTGGGTGTGTCCGGCGCCCCGCAGCGCCTCGCGGTCCGCCGCCGCGGCCGACCGGCCCGAACCGTTGACCCCTTGCAGCGCGCCCGTCTTCGCGTCGTGGTACATGAAGAGGCAGTCGCCGCCGATCGAGGTCTGGTCGGGGTAGACCACGGTCAGGACGGCGTTGGCGGCGATCGCCGCGTC
>JBPCRG010000004.1:0-7692 GCA_050997095.1 Thermomicrobiales bacterium
GCGCCGGCCACGAAGCCGTCGCCTACCGCTTCTCGCGCATGTACGACGCGCTGCGCCGGGTCGCGGGTCCCCGCCACAAGATCGTCGCGAGCGGCGGCGCGGTCCTGCGCTCGCCCCAATGGCTGCAGATGTTCGCCGATTGAATTGGGCATCCGATCGTACCGCTGCCTCCGGAGGAGGAGTCGTCCGCGCGTGGGGCCGCGTTGATGGCGCTGGCCGCCGCGGGGTTGATCGACGGACCGGAATCGGCTATCGACCCCGCGGCGGGTACGGAGCCCGTTCGGCCGGACAAACGGCGCGGCAGGATCTACGCGGCGGCGAAGCGTCGGCAGGAGACCCTGGAGCGGCTGCTCTTCGTGGACGGGACGAGTTGGGACGAGGTCGGCGCGATTCCCCCTGCGCCGGGATGAGATGGGGAGCGCGTCCCCTCCTCCGTCGGCGCGAGAGGTCCGACCACCGGCACGTGTCGTCATCGAACGGGGACGGCCCCCTATCCCCCCTGCCCGCACCCAGAGGGTACCCGCCCCGAATTCGGGGGCAAGGGGGAGGCTACGGCGGGCACGACGACTGCCGCTGGACGGAGCTCTCAGTGCCCTGTGCAAGGTCAATCGACCTCGACGCGCCGACGCGGCACCCCCTCACCCGTCATTCCGAGCGGAGCCCGCAGGCGGAGTCGAGGAATCTCTTCAAGCGAAGCGAGAACCGTCATCGGTCGGGCACGCCTCCTCCGTCGTCATCCGGAGGCGCGGGAGATCCCGCCGCCGATCACCTGAACGCTGCGGATCACGCCGGTCGTCGGATCAGGGCAACGACGAGAGCGGCACTTCGCGCAGGCCTCCGCGTCGGTCGGCGGCGAGTCGGGCCTGCACCGCCGCGATGGCCGCCTCGGAATCGAGCCCGCGCGTTTCGATCGCGACGATGCCGCCGTGCCGACGATCAACCGCATTGGCGGTGACCGCGACCAGCAGGGTGTGCGGCGGCGCGATCGCCAGGTCGACCGCGTCCAACTGGCCGAGACCCGGCAGGAAGTAGGTGGGAGCGACCCCTGTCGCGAGCTCCACGGCATCGTAGGTCGACCGGACCCTGCTCCATTCGATCCAGGGGAGGGCCGCGCGGCGACCTCCCGGCGATTCGGAGATGCCGATCGTGACGCCCGACGTCGGGACCAGACCCGATGCGGCCTCGGCGTTGACGAAGAGGGTGATCGGGAGGCGGTGCTGATGGGTCCAGCGCGCCAAGGCGGCGGCGACGGCCGGATCGTCCGTCCGGACGACCACGGAGACTGAGCCGGCCGGGACGTCGTGGCCGGCGAAATGGCTCCATCCCCCTTCCCGCGCGAGCGTCATTCCCCATGGGGAGATGCTTGCCCAGGCGGTGACCGCGAGGACCGTGGCGGCCGCGGCCCACCGGCGGAGGGGGGCCCGGCGCCTCGCCACGATCCGCGCCCGGTGGGTCGAGAGGATGGCCTCGATGGCGTCGCGGCGCGGCTCGCCCGCGGCGGCGGCCAAGGGCAGGCGCCCCGAGGCGGCGGCGCGGAGCAGCGACTCCAGCGCCCGGTCGTCCCCCGCCCAGTGCGCGGCTCCGGCCGCGACCATCACTCGCCCGTTGAGCATGCCGTGCCCGGGGATCGGGCGGTAGAAGACGATCGGCAGCCCGACTTCGATCGCTTCGATCGAGGTCACGCCTCCCGCGTTTTGGAGAATGCAGTCGGAGGCCGCCATCAGGAGCGGCATCTGGTCGGTCCAACCCATGATCCGGATCGACGGCTGCGTGCGGAACCGCTCGGCCAACCGCTCGCGCAGCTCCCCGTTTTGGCCGGTCACCACGATCGCCGACGCTCCGGCGGCGGCCACGCAGTCTACCATGCCGTCGATGGAGCCGATCCCCCACGCCCCGCCGACGATCAGGACGACGAAGGCGCCGCCGTCGATGGCCAGCTCGGCCCGGGCTTGGGCCTTCGAGACGCCGGCGGGAAAGCCTCGGCCGACCGGCAGACGGGCGACCTCCGCGGCGCCGCCGGCCAGCCGCACCATCTCCGCCGAACGGCGCGAGAGGACCAGGTGAAGGTCGATGTCGGGCGAGACCCACATCTGGTGCGCCCCGTAGTCGGTGATGGTGGCGATCACCGGCTGGGGGAGCCGCCCCGATCTGACGAGTCGCCCGAGACCCGACGTCACCACCGGGTAGGTCGAGACGATCAGATCGGGCCGCTCGCCCGAGATCGCCCGCAGCAGGCGGCGGCCGCAGATCCAGCCGATGAGGACGCGGGAGAGGAGGACGACCCAGCGCACGTTGGTCAGGCGGAAGGTGACGCCGCACAGCCATGGCAGATGGCGCAGCTGCCAGGCATAGACGGAGATCAGGAACCAGTTGAGGCTGAGGCTCATCAGCGCCAGCGCGTCCATGACCACGGTCTCCTGCCCCGACTCGTCCAGCGCCGCCTCCAGATTGCGGGCGGCGGCTTCATGCCCGCCGCCGACGGCCGCGCTCAGGATGAGCACCTTCCGCCGTCCGTGCGTCCGCGTCCCGTCGTTCGCCATCGCCACACCCACCCGTCCCCGCCTTTCGAACCGTGCCCGCCGGGCCCCGACGGCGCTGACCCGCGACGCCCTGAAGCCGACGCTGTCCCAGATTTCAGTTCCGGCCGACGACGACGCGCGCCTCAAGATCGATCAACGTCCGCGGGAGCCGCGCCCCCGGCTGGACGCCGATCGACAGCGGCAACGCCGCGGCGGACACGCGCGAACGCGGGCAGACCCGCGACGATGCGACGCGCTGCCCAATTCATTCAGAGATGATCCCGGCCGGCGAGGCCGCTGCCGTGCAGCCGAGATTGTAGACGACGTGCGCAAGTGCCGCCGACGTCGACAGATCCGAATTCTGCTCTCCGAACGACGAAGAAAGCGTCGGGAGTGTTACCCACAGCGACGACAATCGCAACGGCCACGATCGACGGCGATGGCGCGACGAAGACGACGAGATCCTGCGGGCGTCGGTGTCCCGTGCCTTGTCGCGGGTCGTCGCCGGGACCGACGACGGTTCTCGCTCCGCTCGAAGAGATTCCTCGACTCCGCCTGCGGGCTGCGCCCGGAATGACGGGGGGGAGGCGTCGCGGTCGGAGACGATGCCGATCGACTATCCGGATAGCACGCGGGATGGCGGCGGCGGAGACCTCCCTCGCATGTCATTCTGACGAAGGAAGAATCTCGTCGCTTGCGTGAACCCCGCGGAGTGCCGATGCTCGGACGAGTCAGTCGGCGGTGCGGCCGCCGTCGATGTAAAGGGTTTGGCCGGTGACGAAGCTGGCGGCGTCGGAGCAGAGGTAGACCGCGGCGCCGACGATGTCTTGCGGCGCGCCCAGCCGACCCATCGGGATCGTGCCCACCAGCTTGTCGTAGGTCGCCTTGTCGGCGATGTAGTCGGCGATCAGGCCGGTCACGGTGTACGCGGGACCGATCGCGTTGACCGTGACGCCCTGCGCCGCCCATTCGGTCGCCATCGACTTGGTCATGATCGCGATCCCGCCCTTCGTCGCGGAATAGGGCGCGTGCTGCGGGTGGCCGAGGAGGCTGGAGACGGAGCCGAGCGTCAGGACGCGGCCATACTGCCGCGCGAGCATGCCCCTGGCCACCGCCTGCGTGACATAGAAGACCCCGGAGAGGTTGATGTTGATGATCCGCATCCATTCGTCCGGCGTGTAGTCGATGAAGGGGCGGCGGATGTTGATGCCCGCCGAATTGATCAGGATGTCGATCCGGCCCGTCTCCGCCTCGATCGCCGCGACCACCGCGTTGACCATCGCCGGCTCGGTGATGTCGAGCTGCAGCGCGAGCGACGACCCGGCGCCGGGCCGGGCGCAGAGCTGCGCGATCGCGCGCGCAGCCTCGACGTCGAGGTCGGCGACGGCGATCCGGGCGCCGAAGTCGGCGAGGCCCTGCGCGATCGCGCCGCCGATCCCGCCGCCGCCGACGACCAGCGCGACCTTTCCGGTCAGGTCGAACGCGCGCGAGAAATGGCCGCGCTCGAAGGCCGCGGTCGGTGCCGGGGGGACAATGCCGTTTCCGGGGCCGGGTTCGCCGTGGCCGGGATCGGGCGGCGGCGGGGGGAGTTCGTCGGGACGGACGAGGCGCAGACGGCGGTTGGGCGGCTCCTGGTCGCTCATCGGGAGTAGTCTTCGTCGATGCGGGCGAACGGGCTGGCGTCGCGCCGCGGGCTCATCGCGTTGAAGGTCTCCACAGCCTCGGCGCCGACCACCCGCGCCCCGTGGGGCACGTGGCCGGGGATCACGGCGACCTCGCCGCCCCGCATCTCCTGCGGGTTGCCGGCGATCTCGAAGAGGATCGTGCCGGAGATGACGACGGTGATCTGCTCCTCGGGATGGGCGTGGACCGGAAAGACGGAGCCGGGCGCGTAGAAGTAGCGGACAAGCGTCTGCCGCGATCCGTGGAAGACCTGCCGCGTGATCCCCGGAAAGACCTCCTCGGAGGGCAGATCGATCCACGCCGCGTGCGCGGGGGTCAGGTCGGCGGTGCCCATCGCGTTAGAAGACCAGCCAGCCGGCGATCAGCAGCAGTGCGAGCAGGAAGAAGACCACGCTCGCGACGCTCATCGACGTGATCAGCCAGAGCAGGATCCCGACGACGGTCAGGATGCCGACGACGATCAGGTAGGTCCGCTGCGACGGGGTGAGCAGACCCGACGTGGACGCGAAGGAGCTGGAGAGCCCGGAGGGGGCCCGCACGTCGCTGCCCGCGATCACCTGGCGCGCCTGCCGGACTCGGGTGAGCCGGTCGTCGTCCGGTCCCGGTCTGCCGCTGCCGCTCATCGCGATCCCTCCTGCGTCCGCCTGCGGACCTGTCGATCCGCGGAGCGGGCATCCTTCGCCCGGTTGGACGCCGCGTCGTCCGCGGCCCCGAGCGGCGTGCCGAAGCCGCCCACGCCCCGCCAAAGCGCGACCGCGGCGATCTTGATCAGGCCGGCCACGACGAGCATCAACCCGAGCAGCGTGATCGTCGGGTTGATGTGGAGCAGCGAGCCGCCGACCGTGAGCGCGAGCCCAAGTGCGGTGAGGGCGTAGGAGAGGACGTTGATGTGCCGCATGACGCTCGCCTTGTCGATGATGGCTGGCGGGAAACGCGCCGGGTCGGCGCATGCCGTCATGCTATCCGCTGGACCGCGCGGCTGCAAACGAGGTGGCGATGGCGGAGCCCGGCGGATCGGTCGATTCCTGAAGCGACCGATCGACCGAGCGCCGCGCGGAGGAGGCGACCGGAGACGCTTCGGCCGGGAACTCACGCGGAGATTCGCCGCGACCTCCGCCGCTCCCGCACGGCCCCCGCTCCCACGATCGCGACGAGAAGCAGCGACGCCAGGCTGATCCACAGGCCGAGCCGGAGCGAGGCCGGTTCGTACCTGAAATCGATGCGATGGGCGCCGGCCGGCGCCGCGACGCCGCGGAGGAGGCCGTCGGTCAGGTAGATCGGCACGGGCTCGCCGTCGAGGTAGGCGTGCCAGCCCGAGGCGTAGGTCTCGCTGAGGACCACGAAGCCGTCGGCGGCGAGCAGCGCGTCGAGGCCGACGTGGTCCGACCCCCGTTCGGCGACGGTGACGGACTCGGCGGTCGTGCCCGTCGGCCGCGTCAACGCCGGCCCTTGCAGCGGCCGGTCGATCAAAGCCACCTTCTTCGGGTCGACGGCGCCCGTCGCCAACTGGTCCAGCTGTTGCCGCCCGCTCCCGTCGGCGACCGCGCGGTGGACGATCCAGGCGCGGGGCAGGGCGTTCGGATTCTCGAGGACGCGCACCGCGCCGTCGTGGAAGACCTCGCGGTCGCTCCGGATCAGACGGAGCAGGTCGGGGCGGGGCCGTCCCGGAGGTCCGCCGTCGGGAATCACGATGTACCGCACGTTGAGGAGGTCGAGCAGCGGCGAATCAAGGCCGCCTGGGAGGATCTGGGCGTCGTGGTAGTTCTGGCTCGCGCCGTTCAAGGCGTTCAGGAAGGCGACGTAGCGGGTGAGCTGGACCGGGTTGTACCCCTGCACGTCGTCAAGCTTGAGCGTCATCGCGCGGGCGTTGACGAGCAGCGCCTGCGCCTCGGGTTGGAAATACCTGTCCCGGTAGTTCGTCGGCCAGTTCCCCCCTCCGCGCCGGAGCGCGTCGTCGTAGCCGAAGTAGCGCCACGCCTCGGCTCCCGCGGTGGCCCGCCGCAGGTACCCGCCGGCGCCGACGGGATCGGTCGCGGCCGCGTTGGCCGCGACCGCCGCGTGGGTGGCCGGTCCCGTCGGCAGGGCGGTGATGACGTCCTCCCGGCCGTTCAGGACCGCCTCCGAGGCGATCCGGCCCGCCGGTTCCCAGACGATGAGCGCGACCAGCAGCAGCGCGAGGACGCCGCGCAGCGCCCGCTCGTCGCATCCCCGGAGTCGGCCCGCAATCCGGGGGGCGATCGAGAGGATCGCGAGCAGCAGGCAGACGGCCGCGACCGCGGCGAGCGTCGGCGCGCCGATGCCGAAGTCCCGCGTCCTCACGTAGAGGACGACGCCGCCCCAGACGAGCAGGACGGCCGCGCCCGCCCGACGCAGCGACCGCGCGGCGACGCCCAGAGCCAAGGCGTCGACCGTCGCCCCCGCCAACACGGCGATCCCGATCCAGAGGACCGCGACGACCCGCATCGGGACATGCTCATGCAGCGGCTCGAAGCGCGGAAGCAGATAGAAGAGCCGGTGGAGCGGGGTGATCCGCTCAAGCGTGAGCGTGGAGGTGACGACGGCCAGGCACGTGAAATAGGGGACCGCGTGTCGCCGCCGCGCCAGCGCCGGGGCCAGGATCGCCAGCGCGATCGCCGCTCCGCCCAGGTAGTAGACGGCAGAGAAGTAGTCGCGGCCGTCGCTGAAGAGCCGGTCGAGCAGTTGCGGGAAGGTCCAGCCGAGCGCGTAGTCGACGGTGCCGGTGCCCGTGTATTCGCCGCCCGCGACGTTGGTTTCCGCGACCGCGGCGAGACGGGGCAGGAGACCGACGGCGGCCAGACCGAACGCGGCGGCGAAGACGACGCCCCCGGTGGACGCGGCGGCCAGCGTCCTCCTCCGCATGCTTCCGCCGTGCGGCGGGGAGAGCAGCGTGCGGTAGAGCACGTAGCTGTCCACGAGCAGCAGCCCGTTGTAGGCGCCCTGCCCCACCCAACCGGCGAGCATCTGGCTGACCGCGAAGCCCGACAGGCAGCAGGCCGCCGCCCGGGCGAGCCGCCCCCGGACGCGCACAGCCAACTCGATGCCCAGCAGCGCCGTCGGGATCCAGGCCGCGAGCTGCACGTGGATCAGGCAGCACGTGATGTGGTTGAGCAGGGGCCCGAATTCGTAGGCGGCGGCGAGCGCGAGGGCGCCGTGGACCCGCATGCCCAGCGCGCGGCCCAGGGCATAGGCCGAGACGCCGGCCAACAGCAGGTGGAAGATCAGGAACCAGGCGTAGGCCGCGACCGGGGGGAGGAGCGCGAAGAAGACCATGGCCGGCAGGTAGCCCCAGCCGGATTGGGGGTCGCCGGCGAATGGCGTGCCGCTGAACTGGTGGGGGTTCCATCCCGGAATCTGGAGATGCCGGACGTGCTCGCCGAGAAAGGC
This sequence comes from Thermomicrobiales bacterium, assembly GCA_050997095.1. GTDB lineage: Bacteria > Chloroflexota > Chloroflexia > Thermomicrobiales > UBA6265 > JBPCRG01. The sequence goes on from JBPCRG010000004.1 coordinate 7,608, forward strand.
GTACCAGGGCAGGTAGAACGCGCCGACATCGAGGTGCGCCAGGCCGCTCCAGATTCCGAACCGTTGCCAGGCGACGGTGGCGGTG
>JBPCRG010000005.1:0-3062 GCA_050997095.1 Thermomicrobiales bacterium
CGCCGGTGAATGGAGCATCCGCCTCCAGCGCCGTCCGGCCGTAGGGCCGCATTCGGGGCGGACGCGGACCGGGGCCGGACGCGTCGGATGTGCGCTTCGTGGGCATGGGCGTGTTCCGCAGTCCGACAATCGATCACCGTCGGGGAAGAGTGGGCGACCCCGATCATGGCCGACCGTCCCGCGAGTGTACCGCCCGTCGTCAAGACGCCACGCCGTCGCCGCGCCACCGCTCCAGCGCGCGCCGGACGGTGCCGACGCCGCCCGAGGGCGCGACGATCGCCGCCGTCCCGCTCTTCGCGGCCGCCAGCCGCACTTGGTCCGAGGTGCTGTGGGCAAGCTGCCGGATCAGCAGGACGACCACGTCGGCCCCCGCGAGCGTCGCCGCGACCTCCCGGCCGACCCGCGACGCCTCGTGCGCCGACGGAATCTCGCGCAGGTCCGACACCCCGGAGCGCCTCAGGTCGCGGCGGATGTGGGCGCGCAGCGCCGGATGCCCGCCCGCCACGGCGACGACGAGGCCGCGCAGCTGCGGCGCCTCCGCTTCCCGCGGCGCAACGGCGGGCGACGCCTCCCGCCGGCGTTTCGCCGCGCCCCGGCGCGCGTCCTCGACGCGGTAGGCGATCTCCGGACGCCCCGCGGCGTGCAGCAGCCGCTCCGCCTCGCGGGCGGTCGCATGGTCGTCCGCATGCGCGTGCAGGACGCCCAACTGCTCGATCATCGCCAACGCGCGCACGGCGACCCCGAACTCCTCCGGCGCGAACAACTCCTGCTCGAGCGCCGCCAGCCGGTCCAGCGGCTCGGGGCAGGCGCGCTCAAGCGCCTCGATCCCGTCCCCGTCGGCCAACAGCCGCCACGCGGCCAGTCCCCCCGCCGCGGCAAGCTCCAGAACGCGCATCGCGCCGTCGCGGCGGCGCTCAAGCGAGACCTCCGACCCGCCCAGCAGCCCGAAGAGCGCAGCCGCCCAGCGGACCCGGTCGACGAGGGGAAGATCGTCGGAACCGGCGTCCAGCATCTCTTCGATCGCGTCGGCAAGGTCGTCCGTGTCGTCGCCGGTCTCCAGGTGCTCCAGCGCGCCCAACACGCCCGCGTCCGCGACGCCCGACCGAATCGCGGCGGCGATCGCGGCGCAGCCATCCGCACCCCGGATTTCCGCGGACAGATCAAGGGTGCGCCGCTGTTCCTCTGCGCCTGCGGACGCCACCCCGCCCGCAATGTCCGCCGCCGCGTCGCCGTCCGTATTCATTCCATCCCGACTTTGAGATGCGTCGATCGCTTCCAAGCTTCGCCACAGGGAGCAGGTCGGACGGATCGGAAGGCCCGATCGCAGCGGTCGATCCGGATGGCGGCTCTTCACGCCCTTCTTCCCACTCTATCATCCATTGACGAGGTTAGGTTATGCGAATATAGTGATAAATCAATGACGACTCGATTTTCCAGGGAGGTTGTAACTCGGCATGGGTGAGCTTGTCGTCGGGCGACCGGCCCTCAAACTGAACTACGTCGTCTCGCTCCCGCTGGACATGGTTTCGGTCATGTCCCTGCTTTACCGGGCGGTCCCGGGCAGCGGTCTTGCGACGTGGCTCGTCGCGGCGCGGCGGGCGCTGAGCGAAGAGTCGCGCGACGACCTCGACGTGCTCCATGGCTTCTCCGGCCGCCTCCTCTATTACATGGAGGAGCCGGTCATGCGGTTCGAGCCGTTGCGGCCCGACCGGCTCGACGCGACGTTCGACGATGTCGTCGCGTTCCTCGAACTGCTCCCCGCGGAGGAGTACCGGGAGATGGTCTGGCACGCGCTGGAGCGCGTCCACACCGATCTCGGCACGGGCATGCTCCGTCCCGACGAGGCCTCCGAAGCCGCCTGCCGCTCGTTCATCGAGCCCGCGCTGACCACCGCCACCAGCGACCTGGTCCTGGCGCTGCTCGCGGAGCCGGATACGCTGAAGCGGCGGACCATCCGCCTGATGCGCGGCGTCTGGGAGCAGGGCTACGCCGACGAGTTCAGCCGCCGCCTTCCGCAACTCCATGAGGCGTCGGTCCTCGCGACCGGGACCGCCGGGTTCGGGTTCGCGCTCGCCTTCGTCGAGATGACCGGCAACCGCATCCCCTCGACGCTGATCACCGGGGCCAACGACGTCGAGTCCGTCACTTTCTGCCCGTCGTTCCACCTCGGCTCGTTCGTCAGCTACACCGTCTACCCGCCGCAGCTGATCGTCTTCTTCGACGCCGCCGCCTTCATCGAGCGGATTCGGCCCAAAGCGGCCTCCAACGGCCACGCGGCTTCCCCGGACCCGGCGCCCGAGACCGTCGAGACCGACATCCTGCTGGAGGGCCTGCGCGCCCTCGGCGACCCCAACCGCCTCCGCGTGATCGACCTGCTCTCCACCGGCGAACTCTACGCGCAGGAGATCGTCGGCCGTCTCGGCATCGCCCAAAGCGCCGTCTCCCGCCACCTCTCGCTGCTGGAGCGCGCCGGGCTCGTCAAAGTCCGCCCGCGCGGCGGCATGAAGTACTACGCGCTCGACTGCGTCCGGCTGATGTCGATCGGCGACTCGCTCCGCTGCCGCGCCAAAGAGATTTAAACATTACGGCTACGGGAATTGTCGCGAAGGCACTCGACAACGCCGGAAAATCTGCTACCATCATATAGAGATATCGACATGACCCAGCAACGCATCCCGTCGATGCCTCGAGACTTTAACAACCGAGCTGCTTCAAACGGCTGACGACTCTCGGACATTGCGTCCGATCGACGTCCTCAGCCAAGCGGCGGCGAAGATCCTTTTCAGCTTTCCAGCCACTTCGCCGTCCGTCTTCCAATTTTGCCGCCCACCGCGACGTTAGCCGGTCGCACGGCCTTTTTCTTCCTCTTTTTCCTCTCGCATGGCGTTTCCAGCCCAAGGAGAAATCCTGCAGGTCGGAACGCTCCTCATTTTCTCCCCTCCGAAGCGCAGTCAATCGATCGCGGTTGCGCTGGAAATCCTCGGCAGCGATCGACACAGTCCAAGACCCGAGCACCCATTGCGCCACGAATTCCTCCCTCCCCCCTGCTTTCCCCGACGATG
>JBPCRG010000014.1:0-3606 GCA_050997095.1 Thermomicrobiales bacterium
GGATTGAGAATCGGATTGTCGATCTGCAGCACGATCGTCGAGCGGCATGGGGGGAGGATCGTGGCGGAGAGCCCCGGCGAGGGCCTGGGCGCCACGTTCCGCGTCTGGCTGCCGGCGGCGGAGATCATTCCGGAGGTTCCGGCTCCCGACCGCTCCCCGCCGCGGAAGGCCGGGGTCGGTCGCGCCGGCGGTCCTGACCGTCGAGGGACGCTAACGCCTCAGTCCTGATCCCGCGCCGAGGGCGCATTGCCGATCCAACCCGCGACGGTATCGAACCGCCACGTCGCAGTTTGGGACGCCGCGCCCTACCATTGCCTCCGGCGCTCTCTGGGCGTCGGCGCCGTCTCCAGCCGAAGACGATTCATCGAGGACATCTCGCTTGCCAAGCCCCCACGATCCCGTCGCGTTCGCCATTTTCGGCCTGACGATCCGGTGGTACGCGCTCATTCTGCTCCGCGCGATCGTCGTCGGCATCACCCTCATCGCCCAGCTCGCGAAACGGCGCGGGATGGACCCCGACTTCTTCCTCGACATCGCGCCGTGGGTGGTGCTCTCCGCGATCGTCGGCGCCCGGGTCTACTACATCCTGCTGCGCGGCGGGTATTTCCTCGACCACCCCGGCGAGGCGGTCAACGTCCGCCTGGGGGGATTGACCATCCACGGCGCGCTGGCCGCCGGGATCGGCGTCTTCTACCTCTTCTACCGTCGGCGCGGCCAGCCCTTCCTCGCCTGGGCCGACCTGGCGATGGCCGTCGTCCCGATCGGGCAGGCCATCGGCCGCTTGGGAAACTGGGCGAATCAGGAGGCGTTCGGCCGGCCAAGCACGCTGCCGTGGGCGGTGGAGATCGACCCGGAGCGGCGGCCGGCCGAGTATGCCGCCTTCGCCACGTTCCATCCCACCTTCCTCTACGAGGGCCTGCTCGATCTCGGGATCGCGGCGGTGCTGATCTCCCTGGTGCTGCGGATGCCGCGGGACCGCCGCCTGCGCCCCGGCGACGCGCTCTGGACGTACCTGCTCCTCTACGGGTTGGCGCGGCTGGCGATCGAGCCCCTGCGCACCGACAGCCTCTACATCGGACCGCTGCCCGCGGCCTATTGGCTGAGCGGAGCGTTGATCGTGCTTGGCGGCGCGATGCTCCTCATCCGCCACGTCGGATACGACGCCCGGCGCGACGTTCCCGCGACCGTCGCCGTCGGCGAAGCCGAGCGCGACGACTTCTGAGGGCGGACATGCAGTCACGGACGCAGGATGAAGATCCGACGCGGCGCCGGTGGTCCGGGATCGCCGATGTCCTTGCCGCGCATCAGCTCATGCTGGCCGAGATCGGCACCATCGACGAGCCGGCCGCGAAGATTACGCTGGGAGCGGTGGGACGCGTCTGCGGAGAGTCTCCGGCAGGTTCGGCCACGATCCTTGCGGAGGTCTCCGCCTTCGACGAGCGGTGCGACGCGGTGTCGCCTCCGGAGGCGGGCGGAGTCGCGAGGCTCGGACGGGGCGTGCTGGACGTCGCGGCGACGGTGGCCCGGATGCTCCTCCGCGACGACCTGCTCGCGTTCGCCGAACGCTCCGCCGCCGTCCGCGCGGTGCTGCTGCGTTCGGCCGGGGCGAATGTGGTCACGATCATGTCCGCCGTCGTGGACGGCGTCGCCGCGCAGCCCACGACCTACGGCCATCTCCTCGGCGGCGCGATCGCTCCGCTCGGCCGCTCGCAGCGGGCGCTGGAGACGGCCTGGACTGCGGTGGACGAGTCCCCGCTCGGGGCAGGCTCGCTCGCCTCGACGGGGCTGGAGAACGATCGCGGGCGCACGGCCGCGCTGCTCGGGTTCGACCGCGCGATGGGCAACACGTTCGACGCGGTCAGCGCGGTCGACCACGTTCAGGCGTGCGCGACCGCCTGCCGATCGGCGGTTCAGCCGATCCGGCGATTCTTGGAGGAGATCGTCACGCTGATCCGGACCGAGCCGGGGGCCGTCCGCCTGAGCGACCGCTGGATCGGCGGCCTCGCCGATCTTCCGCACCATTCGGCTCCCGACGGCATCGTGCGGCTGATCGCGCTCGGCCGGTCGGTCGAGGCGCAGGCGGTCGGCGTGTGGTCGGCGGGTGATGCGGCGCCCTTCGGCCCGGTCGCCGCGGCGCTGGACGGGATGCTGGACGCGACGCTGTCCGTGCTCGCGGCGGCGACGCGATTCTGCGACGACGCGCGAGCGGTGTTCGACGACGGTTTCGAGATGAACCGGGCGTACCTCGCCAACCGCGCGGGGCGCGGCCTCGCGACCGGCGGCGACCTCGCCGACTTCCTGATGCTGGAGGAGCAGCTGGACCCGGAGAGCGCGCGGAACATCGCCGCGTTGACGATCGCGCGGGCGCGGGATCAGGGCCTCGACGCCAGCGCGATCACGGTGGCCGCGATCGACACCGCGGCGCTGATGACCTTCGGCAGGGAGCTGAAGGTCGAGGTCGAGGCGATCAGCCGGTACCTCGCGCCGCGGCGCTTCGTCGAACGCCGGACCGCGGCGGGGGCGCCGTCGCCCTCCTCCACCCGCCTCTATCTGGAGACGGAGCAGCGCGCGCTCGACGCGGACGTCCGGTGGCGGGAGGATCGTTCGGCGCGGCTTCGGCAGGCGCGGGAACATCTCCGCGGCGCGATGGCGGGGTCCGATTGAGGACGGCTGCGGGCACCTAAGGAAGTACGCCCGTCGGCGCCGCGTCGTCCGTGCGAATCGGGGGAGCGGGCGAGTCCTGTATAATTTGGGCGTGCGACGACGCACAACCCGCGGCGTCTCGTCGGGACGTCCCACGCTGACCGAGGTGAGTCACATAGCCCGCACATCCGCAGAAACCGCCACCCCCCGGGAATCCGCGCTGCTGGTCTCGGTCGATCGGCACGACCAGAGCTGGAGCGTCCAAGACTCGCTCGAGGAGCTCGCGCGTCTGACCGAGACCGCCAACGTTGGCGTCGTCGGCATGGTGACGCAGCGCCTGCCCCACCCCCTTGCCTCGACCTACGTCGGCAAGGGCAAGCTCGACGAGATCAAGGAACTCAAGGAGACGCTTGAATACGACCTCGTCATCGTCAACGACGAGCTGACGCCCGCCCAGCTCCGCAATCTGGAGAAGGTGCTGGACGTCAGAGTCATCGACCGCACCGCCCTGATCCTCGACGTCTTCGCCAGCCGGGCCCAGACGCACGAGGGTCGGCTGCAGGTGGAGTTGGCGCAACTCGTCTACCGGCTGCCGCGCCTGACCCGGATGTGGACCCATCTCTCCCGCCAGAGCAACGGCGGGCTCTGCCTGCGCGGCCCCGGCGAGACGCAACTGGAGGTCGACCGCCGCGAGGCAGGCAAGCGCATCTCCGCGATCAAGAGCGAGCTCGGAGAGGTGCATCGCCATCGCCAGCTCTACCGCGAGCGGCGGAAGGAGCTCAACGCCCCCATCGTCGCGCTGGTCGGCTACACCAACGCGGGCAAGAGCACGCTGCTCAACGCCTTGACGGGCGCGCATGTGCTGTCGGAGGACAAGCTCTTCGCGACGCTCGACCCGACGACGCGCAAGGCGACGCTGCCGAGCGGGCGCCAAATTCTGCTGACCGACACGGTCGGGTTCAT
>JBPCRG010000077.1:0-5940 GCA_050997095.1 Thermomicrobiales bacterium
GGCTTGGCCGGTCGAACGCGTTCTTGGCGACGCATCGGACGGAGGACGCACGTTCCTTTCGCACGAAACCCCGACCGCTTGGTTCCGCGGTGCAGACGCCGACGAATGAGCCGCCCAAGGCCAAGGACCCGCGCAACGCTACCCCGAGGCGGCGGCAAGCGGGTCGCCGAGGAGGTCGGTGCGGGGGCCGGAGATGAGCCAGACGGCGTATTGCGACTGCTGGTCCAGCCGGCTTCTCCAGTCTCCGGCCCGATAGAAGACCGCTTCGATCGTGCCCGGCGCCAGCCTGAGCAGCGAGGTCACCCGCTCCTGGATCGCCTCGATCTCCTCCAGCGCGACCTCGCCGATCAGGACCAGCGGGATCGGGCTGATCCGGGCGTCGCCCTCGTCGGCCGCGAGCGGCAGGGCCTTGGCGATGAACGCCGCCTCGAGTCCGGCGACGCCCTCCAGGGTGGAGCGCAGCGCCTCCTCCTGGCCGATGGCGGCGACGACCAGCGCCGTCAGCTCCGGGAGCACCGGACAGGTCGGATCGACCCGGTAGAGCCGCGAGCTGCCGACGCGCCGGGCCCGCAGCACCCCAATCCGCTCGAGCTTGTAGCACTCGTGCTGGAGGCTGCTGCTCGGCAGCCCGAGGAGACGCGACAGGTCGGTGAGCGAATGGGCGAGGTGCGGCCGTGGCAGCACGCGCTGCAGCACCGTCGCCCGCACCTTCGAGGAGAACAGCTCGGCAAGCAACGGGCTGACGCTCTTCGTCTGTCGTTCCAACTCACGCCCCGGCACGAAAAATCCGACCTTACGAACGCATCGTAACACACACTATGCGCCGTGACGCCCCGGCTCGGGGGCGGGGTCCTCCGACTCCACGACCCTCCGCAGGAGTTGCGCACGGCTGACGATCCCCACCAACCGGCCGTCCCGCACGACGGGCACGCGCCGGATGCCGTGCAGCCCCATGAGCGCGACGACCTCATCCAGCCGGGTCACCTCGCGCACCGAAACCACCCCCCGGCTCATGATCTCGCCCACGGTCGCGCCCGGCTTGCCGAGCACGTCGATGTCGCTCACCATCCCGATCAGCAGACCGGCTGCGTCGACGACCGGAGCCCCGCCGATGCCCGCCGCCAGCAGCTTCCGGGCCAAGTCGACCGCCGACATCCCGGGCGGCACCGTCATCGGGTCCGGGGTCATCGCCTCCGAGACCGGCGTCGCCGCCTTGTCCTCCCCGCCGAACCGCATGGGCCGCTCCCCCGTCGTGGTCGCCGACCGTCGGCGCGGCGGCGGTGGCGACGAATCCCTTCACGATGTCGCAAGTGAAGGATAATCGCATCCGACCTGCCGATCGGCCCGGGACTCCGTCAGACGTCATCTTCAATGGGGGCTTCAGCGCCGTGCCGGCCAACGAGATGCCAGCGGAACACGCGATTCTCGGCCTGCTGTCGCTCGACGACGGGACGGGCCATGGCTACGACCTCGCGCGCAACTTCGCCGAGGGGCAGCCGCTGGCGACGGTGCTGCGGCTCGAGCCGGGGATGCTCTACCACCATCTGAAAAAGCTGGACCGCGCGGGCTGGGTCACCTCGGCCAAGGAGCAGCAGGCCAACCGCCCGCCGCGCCAAGTCCATCAGATCACCGAGGCCGGCCGGGCGGAGCTGCACCGCTGGCTGCGGGAGCCGGTGGCCCACACCCGCGAGATCCGGCTGGAGTTCCTCGTCAAGCTCTATTTCGCGGGCCGCGTCGACGCCGCGCTGCGCGGCCGCCTGATCGCCGAGCAGCTGGAGACGTCGCGCCGGCTCGAGTCGCCGCTCTCGGACCAAACACGGCGCAACGCGGAAAGCGACCTGCCCGCGGAAGAGCGCGAGTTCATGTATCTCGTCCTCCAGCTGCGCCTCGCCCAGACCCGCGCCGCGATCGTCTGGCTCGAGCAGGCGGCGGTTTGAGGGGATTCCCCCCGATTCAAGCCGATTGCCCGCTCGCGCTCCATTTCCAGGCACAGTTGCCGACGATCGCCATCACCTCAATCGGACGCTCGGCAACGTCTTCGCCGACCGAGAGGCGCGAACGCCATTTCCTGCGGGACGGCGTCCGCAGTGATCGTCATCCGGGCAATGACGCATCACTGCGCATCCGGCGGCACGATTGAGCCGTGGCGAACATGGCGCGATCCGAACCCGAGGAGGGCTGCGGTCGCTTTCACTTGATCGTCAAGATCTTGGTGCGGTCGATGGTCAACGTGACCGCCAAGATCACGATCCCGCCGTAGACGACTTGTTGGGCGAAGACGTTGACACCGGCGGCGTCCATCCCGATCCGGGCGACGATGATGATCAAGGCCCCGATCAACGTGCGCAGGACCCCGCCGACCCCTCCGGTGATCGCCGTGCCGCCGACGATAACCGCGGCGATGGCCGGCAAGAGGAGGTTGTTGGCGATGGAGGGGCCCCCGCTCGAAAGCTGGGCGGTCAGAACCATGCCCGCCAATCCGGCGCAGCCGCCGGCCAATGCGAAGGCCATGATCTTGTGGCGTTGCACGGCGACGCCGGACAGCCACGTCGCCGGCTCGCCGATCCCGATCGCGTAGATGTAGCGTCCGAGCGGCGTGTAGCGGAGGATGACAAAGGTGGAGGCGACGGCGGTTATGCCGAGCAGCGCCGTGTTCGGAAAACCGAGGAGGTCGCCGGCGATCCAACCGAACAATCCGTCATGCTCCGGGATCGGCACGGGCCGCGCCCCGCTGACCGTGAGGCTGATGCCGGTCCAGATCCCCAACGTGCCAAGCGTCGCGATGAACGAAGGAATGCGGGCTCCGGTGTAGACCAGCCCGTTGAACAGTCCGCACCCGATGCCGACGGCGACGCCGAGCGGGACGGCCCAGCGGCCGGTCTCGTCGAGCAGCATCGCCGCGGCCACGCTTGAGAGCGAGGCGATCGCGTTCAGTGAGAGGTCGATCGAGCCGAGCAGGATCACGATCGTCTCGCCGAGCGCCAGGAGCAGAATCGGGGCGGCGGCATCCGCCGTGATGACCAGGCTGCGAGGTTTCACGAAAGACGGGCTGAAGGCGGCCACCGCTAACGTCAGGATCACCAGCGTCGCCAGCGGCGCGGCGTAGCTTGTCCGCAGCGCTCCATGGGAGGCGGGCGTCGACATGCGGCGCAACGACTTCGCGAACCGTCCCGATGTCATGGCGGCGATCCCCGAAGATACCTTGATGATCATCCGTCGTCTCCTCGTCATCGCGCGTCTCAGGAACGGGATCGCGTCGGTCCTAAAGCATGTGGCCGACGACATCGACCTGCGCCGGCTTCCCGCCGTTGCCGTCGAAGCGTTTGACGACGCGCCCGTCCTTCATCACGAGCAAGGTGTGGCTCAAGCCGATCGCTTCGTCAAGCGTATCCGAGGTGAGCACGACGGCGACCCCCTGCCGGGAGACTTCGCGGATGAGGGCGTAGACGTCCTCCTTCGCGCCGACGTCCAGGCCCCGCGTCGGGTGGTCGAGCACGAGCACCTGGGGATGGTTCGAGAGCCATTTCGCGAGGACGACCTTCTGCTGGTTGCCGCCGCTGAGATTCGCGGTGATCGTCTGGGGACCCGGGGCACGGATGCCCAGGCGGTCGATCCACTCCTGGCCCCGGCGGTTTTCCCGACGGAGATTGAGAAAGCCGAACCGGCGGATCGGGGACAGATCCGGCAGGGTAATGTTGCTGGCGATCGTGAAGTACGGGACGACCCCCTCCACGCGCCGTTCCATCGGCACATAGGCGACGCCGTGACCGACGGCCGCCCGCGGCGAGCGGAACCGCATCCGCCGGCCGCCGATCAGGAGATCGCCGCCGTCAGGGACGAGCGCGCCGGCCAGTGCCCGGCAGACGCCTTCTCGGCCCGATCCGACCACGCCGCAGAGCGCGACCACCTCGCCGCGATGGACCTCGAAACTGACGTCGCGGAAATGACCGACGGCAGTGAGCCGGTCGACTCCCAAAACCACCGCATTCGGGTCGTAGGCCACCTGGTCCGACTCCCGGTAGTACTCCGAGTTTCGGTCCCGCCCGACCATCAGCCGGTGCAGCTCTGCCGTGTCGGTCGCACCCGGCAAGCGCTCGGCGACCACCCGGCCGTCCTTCATCACGTAGATGCGGTCGCTGAGGGCGAGGACTTCGTCCAGCCGGTGAGAGACGAAGACGAACGACGCCCGCGCGCGCAGACGCCGCACGATCCGGAACAGGCGGTCGATCTCGGCCTGGGCCAGAACCGAGGTCGGCTCGTCGAGGAGGATGATCGGATTCGCGCGCGTGCGGTCCTCGATCGTCATCGCCTTGGCCAACTCGACCATTTGACGCTGGGCGAAACTGAGGTCCCCGGTGTAGGTGCGGGGCCCGAGCTCGACCTCGACCTTGGCCAGCTGCGTCGCCGCGGCCTTGTGCATCTTCCCCCAGACCATCACCCCGCAGCGCATGAATTGGTCCTCGTTGCCGAGAAACAGGTTCTCCGCGACGGTGATGTTGGGCAGCAGCGATTGCTCCTGGAAGACCATGGCGACGCCGTGGCCGACCGCCTGGCGCACGCTCTGGGGGCGGATCGTGACCCCGCGCAGGCGGACCGTGCCCGCGTCGGGTTGATAAACGCCGGCCAATACCTTCATCAGCGTCGACTTGCCGGCGCCGTTCTCCCCGACGAGCCCCAACACCTCGTGCTCCCGAAGCGTGAGATCGACGCCATCGAGCGCGACGACTCCGGGAAACTGTTTGCTCAACGAGTCGACCGCGAGCGCGATGCCGTCGTCTCCCTGGTTCATCCGGGCCTCCTTGCCCAAGCCCGAAGATTGGCGGCGCCGGTCGCCGGTTCGACAGCGGTCGATGCGATGCTCATTTGATGATCGAGATCCGGGCGCGGTCCATTGTCAGCGACACCGCGACGATGATGAGAAGCCCCTGGACCGCCTGCTGGACGTACGGGTGGATGCCCATCAGGATCATGCCGTTGCTGAGCGTCGTCACGAAGAGCACCCCGACCAACGTCTGCAGCACCCCGCCCGTCCCCCCAGTCAACGCCGTGCCCCCGACGACGACCGCCGTCACGACGGTGAAGAGCGTGCCCGTGCCCACGTTGGCCGTGCCTTGACCAAGGCGGGCCGCGGTGAGGACGCCGCCGAGCCCGGAGCAGAGACCGGCGAATGTGAAGAGCAGGATCTTGTACCGGCCGATCTGAACGCCCGACAGCTTCGCGATCTCTTCGTCGCCGCCGATCACGTAGGCGTACCGACCCAGCCGGGTGAAGCGCTGAATCACGAAGCCGAGGGCGAGGACCGCCAGCGCGAAGAAGGCGAGATTCGAGAAGCCGAGTGTCCTGTCGAGGGCCCAGGACCGCACCATCGGGTCCCTCACGGGCACGGGGAAGCCGCCGTAGAGCACCGTTGCGGCGCCCACGCCGACGGACCACATGCCCAAGGTGACCATGAACGAGGGGATGCGCAGGCCGACGTGGAGCAGCCCGTTGACCAAGCCGAAAAGACCGCCGACGGCGATCGCCGCGGCGACTCCCATCAATCCGAAGTCGTAGGACGTTCGCGGGTTGCGAACCAGGAAACTGACGACGACGGAGCTGATCGCCATCACCCCTTCGATTGAGAGGTCGATGGCTCCGGCGGTGATCACGAATGTCAGCCCGATTGCCAAGATGAGCGGAATCGCACTCTGACCGACGATGGTCTGCAGGTTGCCGACGGTCAGGAAGCGGCGGTTGAAGAGCGAGACAAGGATGCATAGCCCGACCAGCGCCACCGTCGGTCCGAACTGGGCGACGAGCCGTGAGCGCCGCGGCCTGCGCCACCGCCATCCCGACGGAGCCGATTGATCGACCGCGGCGACCGGAGAAGTCTGGTCCATGCATCCGTCCAGGGTTCGTCTCCGTAGCCGGGTCGGCGTCCCACGCCGACCCGGGCGGTGA
>JBPCRG010000082.1:0-3233 GCA_050997095.1 Thermomicrobiales bacterium
CCGTCAACACCGTGCTGGTCGTCCCCGGCGTGGAGATCGCGCAGGAGTTCTACCTGGGCGTGGTGCTCGACCGCCCCCGGCGGCAGGTGACGATCATGGCGAGCGCCGAAGGCGGCGTCGACATCGAGGAGGTCGCCCGCGAACGGCCCGAGAAGATCGTGCGGGTCCTTGTCGAGCCGACGCTCGGCCTGCACGCCTACCAGGCGCGCCAGCTCGGCTTCGAACTCGGCATCCCCGCCGACAAGATCGGCGTCTTCGCGACGATCACCCAGAACCTCTATCGCGCCTTCATCGCCGAGGACGCGACGCTGGCGGAGATCAACCCGCTGATCGTGACCAAGTCCGGCGATCTGTTGGCGCTGGATTCGAAGATGAGCTTCGACGACAACGCGCTCTTCCGCCATCCGGGCATCGAGGGGCTGCGCGATCCGGACGAGGAGGACGCGACGGAGCTGGACGCGCGCCGCTCGGGCATCTCGTTCGTCAAGCTCGACGGCTCGATCGGCTGCATCGTCAACGGCGCCGGTCTGGCGATGGCGACGATGGACGCCGTCAAGCTGCATGGGGGGGAGCCCGCGAATTTCCTCGACGTCGGCGGCGGGGCGAGCGCGGAGCAGGTCGCGAAGGCGTTCCGGCTGGTCACTGCCGATCCCAACGTGCGCGCGATCCTGATCAACATCTTCGGGGGCATCACCCGCGGCGACGTCGTCGCGAACGGCATCCGCGAGGCCCTCGGCGAGGTCGACGTCAAGGTGCCGATCGTGGTCCGCCTTTCCGGGACCAACGCGGAGGAAGGCATCCGGCTGCTCGCCGCCGCGGGCCTGAAGGCGGTGGACACGATGGACGAGGCCGCGCAGCAGGTCGTCGTTGCCGCGGCGTAGCCGAACCCCGACGCCCGCGCGCACGGGGACGCGGACGGTTCACCAACCGAGGAGCGAAACGTGAGCATTCTCGTCAACAAGGAGACGCGGCTGCTGGTGCAGGGCATCACTGGACGCGAGGGTTCCTTCCACACGACCCAGATGGTGGAGTACGGCACCGATGTCGTGGCCGGAGTGACGCCGGGCGGCAAAGGCAAGTCGGTCGCCGGCGTGCCCGTCTTCGACACGGTCGCCGAGGCGGTCGCGGCGGCGCGGCCGAACGTGGCGATCATCTATGTGCCGGCCCGGTTCGCGTCCGACGCCATCTACGAGGCGGTCGACGGCGGGATCCCCTTCGTGATCTGCATCACCGAGGGAATCCCGATCCTGGACATGGCGCCGGTTCACGCCTACGTCAAGGCCAAGGGCGCCCGACTGCAGGGGCCGAACTGCCCGGGCATCATCACGCCGGGCGAGGCGAAGGTCGGCATCATGCCGGGCTTCATCCACATGCCGGGTCCGATCGGTCTGGTCTCGCGTTCCGGCACGCTCACCTATGAGGTCGTCGACGCGCTGACCAAGGGCGGGCTTGGCCAATCGACCGCGATCGGGATCGGGGGCGATCCGATCATCGGGACCTCGTTCGTGGACGCGCTCGCCCTCTTCCAGGCCGACCCCGCGACCGAGGCGATCGTGATGATCGGCGAGATCGGCGGGACCGACGAGGAGGACGCGGCGCGCTTCATCAAGGAGCACGTGACCAAACCCGTCGTCGGCTTCATCGCCGGCCAGACCGCCCCTCCAGGCAAGCGGATGGGCCACGCCGGCGCGATCATCTCCGGCGGCGCGGGCACCGCGGCGGAGAAGATCGCCGCGCTGGAAGCCGCCGGAGTCGCCGTCGCCGACCGTCCGTCGCGCGTGCCCGGTCTGGTCAAGGACGCGATGCGCTGATCTGCGCGGCGTCTTCCGGCGCCCATTCCACAGCCGCACCGGCGGACAATGCAGTCACTCTCCGGGGGGCGTTCGACGCCCCTCTTTTCTTGTGTCTGTGTCGCCCGCGCCACCTTCAGCTTTCTTTCAGCTGCCGTTCAGTGGCGCTTCAGTCCGGCTGCCGATACTGCTATTCACGGGACGTCGCAGTAGAGGCGCGACGGGCCGGCCCAGAATCGAGGCGGCGTGGAGCCGGAATCGTTCCGACGCCCATCGCCGCCAGATCAGAAAAGTGGAGCGACATGACAGACCCGCGTTCCGGACCTCGACGCCGAACGGCGTCACTCAAGATCACCGCGCTCTTCGCGGCGTTGATGATGGCGCTGCTTGCGCTCAACTCGCCGCTCACCTTCGCCAGCGCGTCGACGGCGACGCCGGCTGTCACGCGGAGCGTCAACCAGACCACGACGACCACGGCGCCGAGTCCGTCGGTCGCCGCGGTCGCGAAGCAGGCGAACCCCGCGATCGTGACCGTGATCAACCTGCAGGCCGCGCAGGACCCCTCCGCCGGCCAGACCTCGACCACCCCGCAGGCCGTCGGCTCCGGGTCGGGATACATCATCGACGCGGCCGGGCATGTGGTCACCAACAACCACGTCGTCGAGGGCGGCGCGGCGTTTCAGGTCGAGTTCGCCGACAAGACCATGGTCGACGCGACGCTCGTCGGCGCCGACCCGTACCAGGACGTGGCCGTGCTGAAGCTGACGCTGAAGAGCGGCCAGAAGGTGCCCGGCACCGTCGCCTTCGGCGATTCGAGCACGGTGCAGACGGGCGACCCGGTGATCGCGATCGGCACGCCGTTCGGCGAGTATCAGAACAGCGTCACGATCGGCATCGTCAACGGCGTCGACCGCTCGCTCGACGAGGGCAACGGCTTCCGCCTGCCGAACCTGTTCCAGCACGACGCGGCGATCTACCCCGGCAATTCCGGCGGGCCGCTGCTCAACCTGAACGGCGAGGTGATCGGCATGAACGTCGCGAAGGCGGTGGACCCGACGCAGGGCAGCCGGCAGGCGACGACCTCGATCGGTTTCGCGATCGAGGGCAACGCGGTCAAGTCCGTCGTCGGCCAGATCCTCAAGACCGGGTCGGTCGCCCGGGCGTACCTCGGGATCCGAACCCAGCCGACGGCTGCGGGCCAGGGCGTCGTCTCGGTCGACGCGGGAACCCCGGCCGCCAAAGCCGGTCTGCAAAGCGGCGACGTGATCACCGCGATCGACGGCAAGACGATCGACAGCCAAAATCCGTTCGGCGACCAGCTGGTCTTCGACCACAAGCCCGGCGACAAGATCGAACTGACGATCCAGCGGAACGGCGCCGAGAAGACGATCTCGGTCACCCTGGGCGCCCGCCCGGCCGCAAGCCAGTAGCCCACTCCTTTCC
>JBPCRG010000105.1:0-2700 GCA_050997095.1 Thermomicrobiales bacterium
GGCCTACGGGCTGGCCCGCGTCTTCGGGTTCGATTCGTGCTACACCTGGCACGACGCCACGATCAAGATCGTCAAGGGGTCGCAGGTAGCGGGCGAGGCGATGATCAGCGCCGAGGCGGCGGCGTCGCTGTCGGTGGGCATCGGCGACTCCGTCTCGCTCACCCTGCCCGACGGCGCCAAGATGGACGCGCGGATCAGCGGCATCGTCGATCTCACCCGGGCGCGCTCGCTCTTCTCAAGTCGGCAGGGCGCCGACCTCGAGACCTTCGTCTACGTCCCCAACGCGCTCATCGTCGATTCGGCCTCCTTCGCCAGCCAGGTCGTGCCCGCCTACGAGCGGGCGGCCGCCGGCCGGGGGGAGCGGGTGAAGAGCCCGCCGGTGCGCGAGATCGACATCGGCATCGACCGGAAACTGCTCGACGCCGAGCCGGGGATCGCGCTCGTCCAGACCCAGCGGATCGCCGGGACGGTCTCCGGCGTGGCGGGGGACAGGACTTCCTGCTCGACAACATCTCGAACACGCTCGCGGTGGCCCGTGACGACGCCGTGGTCGCCAAACGCATGTTCCTGTTCCTGGGCATCCCCGGCGCCATGCTCGCGGCGATGCTCGCGGCCTACGCCGGGATCGTGCTCGCCGGCGCCCAGCGCCGGGAGCAGGCGACCCTGCGCATCCGCGGCGCGAGTCGGCGGCACCTGCTCTCGATGCTGACGATGCGCGTCGTCTGCATCACGGTCGCCGGAGCGGCGATCGGCGTCGCCCTGGGCTACCTGACCGCCGCCGCGGTGATCGGCAACGGCACGCTGATGCAGGCGACGACCGCGCGCCTCGCGACGTCGGCGGTGCTCGGCACCGTCGCGGGGCTGCTCGCCACCGGCGCCGCCCTCTACTTCACCGGGCGCCGGTCGATCGACCGCGAGATCAACGAGGAGCGGGCCCGGCTCTCGACCCAGCCCCCGGCGTGGCGGCGGTATCGGCTCGACCTGATCGGCATCGCGGCGGTCCTGGCGGCCACCGCGTACGTCGTCAAGAACTCCGGGTTCGCCGGGGCGCCCGGCTCGGTCTACGTGGGCCGCGCGGTCCAGCTCCCCCTGGGCCTGCTCTTCCTGCCCTTCGGGGCCTGGGTCGCGGGCAGCCTCTTCGGGGGCAGGATCTTTGCGTGGGTCCTGACCCGCCCGCGGAGGAAGTCGACGTCGTCCGCGAACCTCGACCGGCCCCTCCCGCTGCTGTATCGGACGAGCCTCAAACGACGCCCATGGGTCCTGGTCGACGCCACGGTGATCCTGGCCCTGATCGTCGGGCTGGGCACGAGTCTGGCGGTCTTCACCGCCTCCTACGACGGCGCCAAGACCGCCGACGCGCGCTACGTCGTCGGCTCCGACCTCAAGATCACGCCCAACCCCGGCAGCGGCCGGGCGCACGCCGCCGCCGAGTTCGCGACCGCGGGCGTCGACGCCGTGGCGCCGGTGGTCTACGAGGTGCACAACACCGTGCTCCACTCCAAACGCACGTCGGAGGTCGCGAACCTGGCGGCGGTCGACCCCGCGGCCTACGCGCGGGTGGCGCCGCTCAACGACGCCCAATTCTCGAGCGGCTCGGCCGCCGAGGCGCTGGCCACGCTTGCCAAAGAGCCCGACGCGATCCTGCTCAGCGCGCACATGGCCGACTTCCTGCAGGTCAACGAGGGGGACGCGATCGTGGTCCTGCTCGCGCGCGGCACCTCGAAGCAGGCCGAGGTCGAGATGAAGATGGCGGGGACGTTCGAGCGCCTCCCGGGCTTTCCCGAAGGCGCCGACGCGCTGATGAACATCGAGCTCCACAAAGAGACCATCGCCTCGACCACCCCGGCCTTCTTCCTCGCCCAGACGACCGACCGTTCCGACGCCGCGCTAGAGCAGGCGGCCACGACACTCCGCAGCGGCCCGGGAGCCGGCGGCGAACTGCAGATCGAGACGCGTCGCTCGGCGCTCGCGAAAGACCAGTCCAGTCTGGCGGCGCTCAACATCGGCGGACTGCTGAAACTCGACTCCGGCTATTCGCTGGCGATGGGTACGGTCACGATCGCGATCTTCGTCTTCGGTCTCCTGCTCCAGCGGCGCCGCGAGTACGTCACGCTCCGGGCGCAGGGCATGCAGCCGCGATCGATCCGGACGCTGATCGGGGCCGAGGCGGGCACCGTCGCGATCGTCGGCTGCGCGGTCGGGGTCCCCGTGGGGCTGGTCATGGCCTACTACCTCGGCAACGTGCTCAGGCCCCTCTTCGTCCTCGACCCCCCCTACTCCATCCCCCTGGGATCGCTGGCCGCCGTCGTCGGATCCGTCCTGGCGGCGACGTTCGTGACCTCGGTGGCCGCATCGTCGCTGGTCAACCGCCTCCGCGCGACCGAACTCCTGCGCGACGAATGACACCCGGCCGCACCCCGTCGCCGGGCTGACCCCCCGATGATCCGGCTGGGTCAGCGCCCGAACACGCCTGACCCAATGCGCCGTCATTGCAGCGAGTCCTATTTCCCGAGCAACGACGGGATTCTTCCTGCGTCAGAATGACAATTGGAGCGCGCATCCTCCGCCGCCACCCTGAGTACAGTGACTAGCGTCATTTGTCATGGTGGCGCCGATGTGGCGGGGAGAGGGGGCGGAACGGCCGCGTCGACCCCGAGGAGGAATGTCATCATGCCGGTCAGACAACACGTCGTGCGGTTG
>JBPCRG010000106.1:0-3699 GCA_050997095.1 Thermomicrobiales bacterium
ACGAGAGCACGGCCGCCGACGCGACCGAGCCGACCGGCGAGCAGGCCGCCACGAGCGACGCCGCCGACACGGACACGCTGCAGTGCGGCGACCAGACCGGCGCGGACGGCACGGCCCAAGTCGGCAGTGTGAGCCTCCTCTCGGCCAAGGCAGGGACGAACGCAGATGTCGCCAAGGCACAGCAGGCAGACACGGGTGCCGCCGAGAGCGCGACCGAGACTGAGACCGCGGGCGTCGGCGACGAGTCGGTCGACGGCGTCAACCTCGATCAGCAGGGCGAGCACGAGGGGAACAACGCGGGCTGATCGCACCAGCCACCTTCCGGGGGCAAATCGGACAGTCGGCGAGCGTTCGATCGGCACGTCCGAATGTCAGGAAACGGGGGAGGCTGTTGCCTCCCCCGTTTCCTGTTGCCGTCCCGCAACCGGTCGATCTTGGTGCGACGTCGGCGAGATCGCGGGTGCGGCTCCCTCGTGCCCGACTCTGCCGGCGCGCGCTTCCGGCCAGCCCAGACGCCGGTCGTGGCGAGCGATCGCCTGACGGGTAGAATGGACGGAATCCGCGGGCCGCGCGCGGGCGGCTCCGAGACGCCATCCACCCAATCGGGTCCGCCGACGGATACCGTCGCTCGCAAGATCTGATGACTCATGCCGGTGTCGATCGCCAACTCCCGCGTGATCTGCTGCGCTCTCAAGGCCGCCGACGCGCGGCCGGTCACCGCGCCGCTCAAGCCCGTGAACCGCTCCGGCAGCCCGGAATGGGCGATCACGCCGGTCGCCGACGACACCGAGGACGACCGGCGCTTGGCGCCCACATCCGCGGGTGCCCGCCCGTTCCCGGTCGCCTTGTCTGGCACGATCCCTGCGTTTCTCCATCTCGCGGAACGATCCCGCGCAACGATGCGCAGCGGATCACCCGTCTCGACGGAGCGACGGTCAACCCATGGAATCAGCATCGGATGTCGTCCGCGCACTGCGGCGTTTGGCCGACGACGCGACCGGGGCACGGGTGGTGGAGCGTGACCGCCGTCGATTGACGATCGCTTCGGGCTCGACGGCCGTCGGCGCGTTCACGTTCACCGCCTGGGAGGCGCGCGCCCGCGGCTGGATGCCCGTCGTCGCCGGCCGGATCACGGAGCGCGACGAACTGGTCGTCACCTTCTGCGCCGTGCCGGGCGAGGTGTCAGCGACCGATCTGCTCTGGTCGATCATTGCCCCCGCCCCGGACATCGGAGATCAGGCGTCGAACCGTAAGCAGCACGTGGACCTGCCTGCCACACACCCGATCAGGGCCCGCGCCTCCTGACGAACGGGTCCAAGGGTGCTGCGACGGCGGGCAATGGGTTGACGGCCCTCCACGAGGTGACGCTTCGAGCCCGTCCATCAGCCTGGGGACGACTCGGTGAACGTCGTTGCGCCTGACCAATCACGCCATAGGGACGAAGGTGAGATCATTCGCGGCCCGGTGCAATCAGTGGCTTGTACAAGATCAATCGGCATCGTTTTCGACGGTGTCGCGGTAATCCACACCCGTCATTCCGAGCGGAGCCCGCAGGCGGAGTCGAGGAATCTCTTTGAGCGGAGCGAAAATCGTCGTGGGTCCGGGCGGACGACACATTGCGAGGCACGAAGACTCTCGTCGTTGCCAGGACAGGTGCGGCACGGCGATGGACAGGAACGTCAGCTTCGCTTCACCGTCATTTCATCGAGGTCCGCCTGATCTCCGGCCGATCGTTTGGTGGAGTCGTCTTTCTTTTCGTCGACAGAGGCACCGACCGGCGGCCGGATCGGCTTGCGGGGGACGTTGTCGGCGTCCTCGCTGTACCCGCTTTTGGAGTTGTCCCCGCGTCGGCCGTCGTCGTTCAATTCACTGTCGAGTGGCTTGTCGCTCATCGGTGGTTCCTTCCTCGCCGAAACCGCCGGGGCGATGCCGCAGGCGGACGGGCGCTGGCGATCGGGCTAGCGGACGGTGGACGGCAGGATGCGGAGCTCCGCGCGGTACTTCGCCACCGTCCGCCGGGCGATGCGGTACCCCTCGTCCATCAGCAGGTCGCGGATCCGCATGTCGGAGAGCGGCTGGCCCGCGGCGGATTCCTTGTCGATCAGCTCGCGGATCACGTCCTTGACGCTCAGCGACGGGGTGAAGAAGTCGCTGAACGGGATCACCTTGCGGTTCGGCAGCATCACGAACTTGTTCGCGGTCGCGCGGCTGACCGTCGATTCATGGACGCCGACCTGGACCGCGACCTCCGAGCGCGTCAACGGCCGCAGCTCCCGGATCCCCCCGCGCAGGAAGTCCTGCTGCATCTGGCTGATGCAGAGGCTGATCTTCAGCAGGGTCTCGCGGCGCTGGCGGAGTTTGCTGATGAACTGCTTTGCGCGGGTGACCGAGTCCCGGATGTGGACGCGGTCCTCGTCGGAGGCGTTCAGCACGTCGACCGCCGGGGCCGCCACGGCCGCCGGGGTCCGCCGCCGGAGCTGCGCGGCGAGCTCGTCGTAGAGCCCGTTGACGCGCAGCCGCTCCTGGGTGTGGCCCACGACCTCGACGTTGAGGTCGCCCTCGATGATCGTGATCAGCACGTCCGGCACCACGTAAGTCGCCCCGGCGGTCCGCCGCCAGGTCAGCGTGCGGGAGTCCTGGAGCGGGTGCGGGCTGAGCTGCGTCCGGATGAAGTCGTGGGCCTCCGAAATCTCCTCGACCGTCACCCGCAGCGACCGGGCGAGGTTGTGGTAGCGGTGGGCCCCGAGCTCCGACAGGTGCTTGTCCACGATGATTTCGGCGAGCGCGGGGGGCTCGACCCCGTCCTCCTCGCGCAGGAACCGGATCTGCAGCCGCAGGCTCTCGCGCAGATCCCGGGCGCCGACGCCCGCCGGCGCCAACTCCTGGATCGCGCCGACGATCCGCGCCAGCTCCTCGCCCGTGCAGCCGGTCAGGTTCTCGAGCTCGTCCCAGTCGCCGCTGAGGAATCCGCGGTCGTCGATCGAATTGACGACGATCTCGACGGCGGCGTGCCACTTCTTCGGCAGGACCGAGCGGACGTCGGCCATCAGCAGGTCGAGCACATCCAGTTCGTCGGCGATCAGCGGGATCTCGTCGAATTCCTCGTCGGTGGAGAGCAGCGTCTGGATCGGCTCGAACCGATCCTGCTCGTCGTCGGCTTTCGTCGGAAGCTCCGTCGGCGCGGAGTTGGTGAGGCAGGTGTGGCAGAGGCCCCCGTCCAGCACGTGCCCGCAGATCGCGCAGGTCAGCCGCTCATCGACCTCGAGCGCGGGATTGGCGTGCATCTCGGTCGTGATGACGGTCTCGAGCTCCTGCGACGAGAGGTGGAGCAGATAGTTCGCCTCGATCAACCGCGGCAGGTTGCGTTGTCGCTGCTCTTGATCGAGATCGTATCCCAGCTCCATCATCGCCATCGGCAACCGCCTTTCTTTCCCTGTCGAGATCGGGCAATCGAGGAGTGAAGGCATCCACCGTTCGCTGAAGCCCGAACCGGGATGTGTCCATGATTCCCGAGATTAAGCCGGGTCGTCTCAATTCCCGTCCACGGCCTTGGGGACGGTCCCCCACGACGGATCCTTCGGCCCGAATCCCGCCGACATCGTCGCGGCGTTTCTCATAATGGCGAATCCAAGCATAGACCGTGCCACCGTTGCGCGCGCCAAAAACTGTGGCGGCGGCAGCGTTTGTGCATGGCAGGCC
>JBPCRG010000194.1:0-2796 GCA_050997095.1 Thermomicrobiales bacterium
GGTCGGCCCTCCCTTCCCCATGCCCGCTTCGATCCCGGACCGGCCTGATTTCAGGGTTCGGCGGGGAGTGATCCAGACCGCGGTGAGCCTCCGTATTCATCCCGTAACCAGCGGACAGACGGGTCCGGTGGAGGAAAAAGCGGCCGCACGGAACGTCAGCGTGGTGCGTCGCCGAGGAGGAACACAATGCAACCGGTTCACGAACGACTACTGGAGACCGTCCTGCAAGAGCGCGACCGCATCGTCTCCCGCCGCGGTTTCCTCACCGGATCGATGAAGATCGGCGTCGGCGGCGCGTTGGCGCTGGCGGTCGCGGGTTCGCCCCGGTTCGGCGTCTCGTCCGCATTCGCCGCCGATTTCAAGAATGACGTCGACGTGCTCAACTACGCCCTGACCCTGGAGCACCTCGAGTACTCGTTCTATCGCGACGGCATCGGCAACTTCACCTTCGGCAACGATCCCTTCGGCATGTCGATCGACACCAACCTCGGTCTGATCCGTGACCATGAGAAGGCCCACGTCGACACGCTGACCTCGGTCATCACCAGCCTCAAGGGCACGCCGGTCGAAGAGGCCACCTACGACTTCGGCTACGGCACCGATCCGAAGAAATTCCTCGCCACCGCCGCCGCGCTCGAGAACACCGGCGTCATGGCCTACGACGGCGCGGGATCCTCGATCAAGAACGCCGACCTGCTGACGGCCGCCGGCACGATCGTCGCCGTCGAGGCCCGCCATGCGTCGTACCTGAACCTGCTCAACGGCGTGATCCCCTTCCCGGAGGCGTTCGAGCAGGCCAAGGACAAGGCTGCAATCCTCAAGATCGCCGGACCGTTCATCAAGTCGTAGTCAGCGCCGGTCGCATCTGGTCGTGATGTTTGAGCGGCCCGAACTGCGGCCGCGTCGATTCAAGGAGAAATTACCCATGGCTCTGCTCGCGGATGCCCCTTTCAAAAACGAAGTCGAGGTCCTGAACTACGCGCTCACGCTCGAGCATCTTGAGGCCACCTTCTACCGGGAGGCCGTCGCCAAGTTCGCCGTGGCCGACTACACCGCCGCCGGCTACCAGCCGAGCGTCCGGGAGTACATCGTCGCCATCGCCGACCACGAGAAGCAGCACGTCGACGCGCTGACCGCCGTCGTCACGCAGCTCAAGGGCAAGCCGGCCAAAGAGGCCAAGTACGACTTCAAGTACACCGACCTCGCGTCGTTCCTGGCCACCGCCGCCGTGATCGAGGGCGTGGGCGTCGCCGCCTACACCGGCGCGGCCCAGTACCTGATCAAGAACAAGGACCTGCTGACCGCCGCGCTGACGATCCACGGCGTCGAGGCCCGGCACGCGTCGTGGCTCAACGTGGTCACCGGAGCGGTCCCCTTCCCCGACGCGGTCAACGCGCCGATGACCAAGGACGAAGTCCTCGCCGCCGCCGGCCCCTTCATCGTCGGCTAATCTCCGACACCCCGATCAGCGACGCGATGGAAGCGAGGTCCGGAACATCCGGATCTCGTTTTTCCGTTTCCCCCGTCAGGACGCTCTCCGCCTCGATCCGCCATCTGTCCCGAGCGGCGACGAGACTCGTCCTCCACCGCCGTGGTTGGGGGTAACCGTCATTCCGAGCGGAGCCCGCAGGCGCAGTCGAGGAATCTCTTCGACCGAAGGGAGAACGGGCAACAGTTCGGGCGACGACCCGTGACGATGCACGGACCGCTGGTGCCTTCTCGCTTCCGTGCCCGGTAACGCGGACGACGAGATTCTTCCTGCGTCAGAATGACATGAGGGGGGGAGGCACTCCTCCGCGTCCGCCGGCACGTGACGGGGTCGCGACCGACGTCTCCGCTCCGCTTCGAAAGATTCCTCGACTCCGCCTGCGGGCTCCGCCCGAAATGACGGTGTTCGGGGGCCGCGGCATCTTCGGCGATGTCGCCGATCGATGATGCACTGAGCACACAGCGCACGTCCCGAACGTGACGAACGGGTCAAAGACCGTCCCGGCAAAGATCGGTACCGTGCATTGCATGGATGATTCGGGGACCTGCCATTTTTTCTTGAATGATGAGCTGATGATCCGCTTCGACGTCGTGGGCGGCGCTCCACAGCCTGACGATGATCGAAAGCTCGTCCTCCTCCGGGAGACGCAGGGGGACCGTTGGATCGCGATGGCCGTCGGGAAGACCGAATGGGCCGGCATCGAGCGGGCATTCGACGCCAAGGCGGGCACTCAGGCTGGAAACGGCGCTCGATCGAATCCGGGCGCGGACTCGATCATCCCTCGCGTGCTCATCGACTCGTTCGCGAATGGGAAGTTCGGAGCCCATGTCATCGCGCCCCGCGGCGCCGACGGGGTCTCGGTGCTCTCGCGGCCGGCCGACGCGATCGCGTTCGCGATTCGTGCAGATGCGCCGATCCTGGTCCACCGGGATGTGGTATGGAGCACGTCACTGCTTCGCCGGGCCCCCGAGAGCGACGCCGACAAACGCGTGCTGCTCTTCTCGCGGAATCCGGTGGCTGTGTTTCCTCAGATCCGATCGGCCCGACCGCCACTAATGCAGCGCGTGGGCATCATCTGCGTCTTGAGCGTGTCCGCCCTTTCGCTGATCCTCAGTGTGATTGCCGCGACAATGACCGTGGGCCAGGCGGACAGCTCGGGCTTGGCGTCGGCCTTCTCCACCGCCGCAGTCCGATTTTTCGCGCTCGGATTGATCGGCGCCATGGTCGCGATCGCAATCAATTCATCCCGCCACCGACTGGAGGCAGCCGAGCTTCACATCCATCCGACGGGCCCGTTCTAGGCTTGG
>JBPCRG010000528.1:0-6175 GCA_050997095.1 Thermomicrobiales bacterium
GACGTAGACTCCGATCACGACGGTTTCCGGGATGGGCATCGGGCGGGGCTCCTGGCGTACGACGGGGGACGAACACCACCACCGTACCCGCTTGGGACCGTCGCCTTCCATGCACACCAAGCGTTGAAAACCCCGCGCTCAAACTAAAAAGCCTCTCCGAGGCTAGACCGCTGACAACTTGGTCTCAACGCAACCGAAACGATCGAAACAGGGCTCAGAGCCCAAAGCCGACTGCTGATCTCTTATCTCTGAACAACGCCTTTGCCCGACGCGACCGACAACGGATCATCGCGATCGGGGTGGGCGATCATCTTGCGAGGCGTGCGTTCTGCATGCGGCATGCGCCGTGGGTGGTCAGACGGCGGCGACGGACGATGACGCGAAACGCGGCGGAGGATGTGGTGCTTGAGTCCGGGCCTCGATCCCCTTGCCAAACATCGCGGACGACCCGAGACTAAAGCGAGTGGCGATTCCTGCGCGGAGCGTAAAATCGGGAGCGTGCCGATGATAAAGACGATGAACGAAGCGGATGCGAGGCGGGATTTTGATAATCTGCTGCTGGACGTGGCGACGACCCGCCGCTCCGTGATCATCGAGTCCGATGGGGAATCCAAGGTCGCCATCGTGCCGATTCACATTCTGGACAACTGGGAGCGGCGGCGCGCGGCCTTCTTTGAGTTCTGGCGGGCGACTGCGGAGCGGATCAATCTTCCCGAAGACGAGGCGATGGAACTCGCGAACGAAGCGGTGGCGGCGGTGCGAGCGGAGGCCCGGGCGGCGAAACGGAGCGTGATCAAGTAGCTGTCGAGCGGTCCGGCTGGATCGGCATTGTCTCCAGATGTTCGCTGCATCGATTGAATCGGGGTGGTCATAACCTCATCGCATGATTTCCGACCGTGACGCGGATGACGACGCCCTGGCCCGCAGGGCTGCTCTGGGTCACGGCACTTGCGCTTGGCTTCGAGTGGTGGCTGCTGCGCCATTTTCGGCGGCAGGGGCACGGGATCGAGCTTCGGCTCGCCGCGCTTGAACTCGGCGGATCGGCGCGGCGGCCGCCCGAGTCGGCGAAGCGGGGGCCGTCCCCGCAGCCGATCGGCGGACTCCCCGCGCGGAGCATCCTCAACGACTTCGAGCTGGCCGATCTGCGCGGCGGCAACGTCACGCTCTCGCAATGGCGGGGACGGCGGATCGCGGTCCTCTTCGTCCAACCGGAGTGCGCGCATTCGCGGCGATTGCTCGCTACGGTCATTTCGGAACATATGGCGACCGCCGAACGCGTACAGACGGTCTTCGTCTCCACGGGCGAGCCGGAGCTGAATCTGGAGCTGTTCGCGGGTGTTTCGACCGACACCCCGGCGCTCCTCCAGCGAGGGACGGAGCTGGCCCGAGTCTGGCGGATTTCCGCCACTCCCAGCGCGTACGTGATCGACGCCGCGGGAGTGACGGAGGGGCGGCTGCTTCGCGGGGCCGACGACATCCTCGATGCGCTGCGCATCGAGTCGACTTCCACCGCCGCGGGCGAGCATCGGGAGGAGCCTTCGCGTGGCGTCTCCGGAGCGACGACTCCGCCGACGCCGTCGTTCCCGACCGCCGCACGGCCTTTGGCGATCGGCGCGTCGGCCCCCGACGTGGAGCTTGCCCTGCTTTCGGGCGGGCGGCTCGGGTTCGCCGCGGGTGGGTCGCGGCGCACACTTGCGCTCTTCTCCGATCCGGCGTGCGCGCCCTGCCGCGAGCTGGCCCCTGAACTCGACGCGCGGTTCCGGCGCTCTCCCGGGTCGTTGCAGTTGGTCATGCTCTGCCGGGGGGGCGATGCGTCGGTACGTGCGTTCGTCGAGAGGCACGGGTTGTCGCATCCGGTCGCGATTCAGGCCGACGGCGGGCTCGCCCGCGCCTTCGGGATGATGGCGTCGCCGTCGGCGATCCTGCTCGACGGCGAAGGCCGCGTGCTGGAGGAGCCGGCCGTCGGGAAGCGGGAGATCCTGTCGCTCGTGGATCGGGCGATGGCCGCGTCGGCCGAGATCGCCGGGGCGGGGCTCCAATGAGGCGCGAGATGCCGCGGGCCGGAGCCGACGCCCCCTGGTGTCGGTGATTTTGACGACGCGCGACCGGCCGGGGTTCCTCGCGGTCGCGCTGCGCTGCTTCGCGCACCAGACCTACCCGCGGCGGGAGTTGATCGTCGTCGACGACGGCGATCGCGCGCCCGCGGATCCCGCGCCGATCGCGGCGGTCGGCGGCAGGTTGGTGCGGGCCCCGACGGGCGCGCCGATCGGCACGAAACTCAATCTGGGCCTGGAGCAGGCGCGCGGCGAACTCTGCCAAAAGATGGACGACGACGACTGGTACGGGCCGGGCTACATCGAGACCTTCGTCTCCACGATGCTCGAAAGCTGGCGGCTGGCGTGCAGGCCGACGATCGCGTTCGTGACCCCGTTCCTCTTCTTCGATGTGGCCGCTTGGGAGGTCCGCCGCTCGACCGACGGAAACGTGCCGGGCGCGACGCTCTTTTTCCGCCACGCCGATTGGCGGGAGGGCCCGTTCCGCAACCTGCCGGGCGACGAGGACCTCTGGTTCTACCACGACCAACTGAGCCACGGCGCCGTCCCGCTCGAGATCACCGATCCCGAGATCTATCTGGCGGTGCGGCATCGCGGGTCGCGCCGGGATCGGGGCCACACTTGGGTCAACCAGTGGAACAACATCGCGCTCGAAGACTACCTGCTGGAGCGGCCTCTCCATCGACGGCCGGAGAAGCTGCTGCCGCGATGGGCCCTCGGTTTCTACCGCTCGCTGCGGAAGGAGCTGACCGCGGAGCAGTCGGAGACGGATCGACGGGCGTGAGACGGCTCCCCTCGCCCGCCCACCCGCATCCGGAGAGAGGTGTCCATTTCTTCGGACGACGACGAGATTCTTCGTGCCTCAGAATGACCTGCGGGGCATGCCTCCTTCGCCGTCGTCCCGAGGCACGAAGGGTCTCTTCGTGCGTGACGCCTGAAGACCGACGGTCGTCGATGCAATCAGCACAATGCGATGAAAATTCGGCAGGAACGCAATAATTAAAGGAAACGGAGTGGAGATGGCGATCACGATGTACGGCGCGCTTTGGTGCGGCGACTGCAAGCGCGCGAAGCAGTTTTTCGGCGAGCACCGGGTCCGGTATGATTTCATCGACATCGACGGCAACCCCGAGGCGCTGGCGGCGGTGGAGAAGGCGACCGGGGGCAGACAGATCATCCCCGTGATCGTCTTCGACGACGGAGCGGCGCTGGTCGAGCCGTCGAACGCGGCGCTCGCCGAGAAGCTCGGGATCGTGACGAAGGACGCGCACCCGTTCCACGATCTGACCATCGTCGGCAGCGGGCCGGCGGGGTTGACCGCCGCGCTCTACGCCGCCCGGGAAGGAATCTCGACCCTCGTGATCGAGCGCGCGGGGGTCGGCGGGCAGGCGGGGGTCACGGAGCGGCTCGACAACTTCCCCGGCTTCCCGGAGGGGGTGACCGGGGAGGAGTTCGCGGACAGGCTGCGGCGGCAGGCCGAACGCTTCGGAGTCGAGATCCTTCAGGCCCAGGAGGTGGTGAAGGTCCAGTCCGACGGGGAGTACCGCTGCGTGCGCACGGCCGACGGCAGCGAGTATTCGTCGTCGGCGGTGCTGCTGACCCTCGGCTCGACCTACCGCCGCCTCGGCGTGCCGGGGGAGGATGACCTCATCGGCGCGGGCGTCCACTTCTGCGCGACGTGCGACGGCGCGTTCTATCGCGACAAGGATGTGCTGGTGATCGGCGGCGGCAATTCGGCGGGGGAGGAGGGAATCTTCCTGACCAAGTTCGCGAAACGGGTCACGATCGCCACCCGCGACGCGACACTCACGGCCAGCAACGTCGTCGTCGAGAAGGTCGGGGAGAATCCGAGGATCGAACTGCTCCCCAACGTCTCCGTCGCGGAGTTCAAAGGGACGGGCAAGCTTGAGACGGTCGTGCTCAAGGACAACGGGTCGGGCGAGCTCAGCGAGATCCACCCGGCGGGCGTCTTCGTCTTCATCGGCCTCTCACCGAACACGGAGGTGGTGAAGGGCTTCGTCGACCTCGACAAACAGGGGTTCGTGGTCACGGACGGGACATTGGGGACGAGCGTGCCCGGCGTCTTCGCCGCGGGCGACTGCCGCGCGGGCAGCACCAAGCAGGCCGCGTCCGCCGCCGGCGAGGGCGCGGCCGTCGCGTTGGCGATCCGC
Source organism: Thermomicrobiales bacterium (assembly GCA_050997095.1). Taxonomy (GTDB): domain Bacteria; phylum Chloroflexota; class Chloroflexia; order Thermomicrobiales; family UBA6265; genus JBPCRG01. The sequence continues at coordinate 4,226 of JBPCRG010000528.1, forward strand.
CGGTTCATGCAGACCGTGGCGACGGGAGAGATAAGAGATAAGAAATAAGAGATGGGGACGACGGGGGCGAGGCGTACACTTGAGCCCGGGATGCGGACTCGTCCGTTGCCGTTTTTCGTTTTCCTTATAGCTTATCTCTTACGTCTTATCTCTCCAAAGAAAGGCCCTCGATGATTCCCGACGACGCGACGTCCGCAGAGCGGGTCAGATTTCCGAGCATCTTCGACGAGCCGCTGGTGCGGTTCGGGCGGGAGGTCTGCGGGGATCTCGCGGCGGGGTTCCGGCGGGAGTGGCTGGTCACGAACGGGATCGGCGGCTACGCCTCCGGCACGCTGCTCGGTGTGAGCAGCCGCAGCTACCACGGGCTGCTCGTGGCGGCGCTGCAGCCGCCCGTGGCGCGGACGGTGCTCGTCGGCGGCAGCGTCGAATGGGTGATCTGCGACGGCCGACGGTTCCAAATATCGACCAGCGAGTATGGCGAGGGAGTCTTCGACCCCGAAGGCTACCGGCGGATCGAGGAGTTCCACCTCGAAGGCACGCTGCCGGTCTGGACCTACGCGCTCGCCGGGGGGCTGCTGGAGCGCCGGGTCTGGATGACGCACGGCAAGAACACCACCTACGTCTCGTTCCGCCACGTCCGCGGCTCCGCGCCGATGGATCTCGAGATCACCCCGCTCGTGACCTACCGCGACTTCCACACGCTGACCTCCGGCCAAGGGTGGCAGATGCAGGTCGAGCGGCAGTCGAACGGCGCGATCGACGAGGCCTTCAACGGCGCGACCCCGCTGCGGATGCTGGCCGATGGCGGCGAGTTCCGCCCCGGCGGCCGCTGGTACTGGAACTTCCGGTACCGCGACGAGACCGCGCGCGGCTTGAACGATCACGGCGACCTCTACGCCGCGGGGATGTTCAGCGCCCGACTCGAGCCAGGGCAGACCTTCACCATCGCCTACACCGCCGAGGAGGACGCCGATCTCGACGGGGCGCGCACGCTCGCCGCCGAGCTCCGGCGCCAACGCGGGCTGCTGGAGACGGCGGATGCGGTCGGCGGCGACCCGATGCTCCAGCAATTGGTCCTGGCGGCGGACCAGTTCATCGTCGACCGCGCGCGGAGCGCCGACGCGCCGGACGCGCACGGGGAGGACAGCGGCAAGACGATCATCGCCGGGTACCACTGGTTCAACGACTGGGGCCGCGACACCATGATCGCGCTGCCGGGGTTGACGTTGGCGACCGGGCGGGCGGCCGATGCCGTCGGGATCCTCCGCACCTACGCGGCCTATCTCGACGACGGACTGCTGCCGAACAACTTCCCCGACCACAACGGCGTCCTGCCCGGATACAACACCGCCGACGCGACGCTCTGGTACGTGCTCGCGGTCCGGGCGCACCACATGGCGACGGGGGACGACAAACTCCTGGCCGATCTGCTGCCGAGCCTCCTGGAGATCGTCGAACACCATATCGCCGGGACGCGTTACGGGATCGCCGTCGACCCGCGGGACGGTCTGCTCGGCGCCGGGGAGGCGGGGGTGCAACTGACCTGGATGGACGCGAAGGTGGGCGATCTGGTGGTCACCCCGCGCATCGGCAAGCCGGTGGAGATCAACGCGCTCTGGTACAACGCGCTGCGCTTCGTCGCGGATGCGGTCGCCGTCGATGACGCAAAAGCATCCGCGCGGTATGGCGCTCTGGCGGAGCGGATGCGCGCGTCGTTCCTTGCCCGCTTCGTCGACCCGAAACGCGGGCACTTGGCGGATGTGGTCGACGGGCCGGAGGGGGACGACTGGTCCCTGCGGCCGAACCAGCTGCTCGCGCTGTCGCTGCCGCACCCGCTGGTCGAAGGCGAGACGGCCCGGCGGGTGCTGGAGACGGTGAGCGGCGCCCTTTTGACCACCTACGGGCTGCGGACGCTCAACGCCGACAACCCCGCCTACGTCGGGCACTACC
>JBPCRG010000333.1:0-3563 GCA_050997095.1 Thermomicrobiales bacterium
CTTAGCCAGCGTCAAACGTCCCGATGCCCGCCCGGTACGGAATGACCGACGCTCCGTGGACGGCCCTCGATGGCGCCGCCGATCGCGCTTGCCAGCGCCGTCGGCGTCACGTATAAGGGGGCCAACACGCGTGAATCGAATATCGCCCGGCGGTCGGCGCCCTTCGGAAGGAACTGCGCAGACCGTCGGATGGAGGAGGTACCGTGATGTCCGTCGCCGCCCCGCCCGCAGTCGCGGGCATCGACAAGGCCCGGCTGCTCGAGATGTACGAGCGGATGATGGAGATTCGCACCTTCGAGGACGCCGCGGGCAAAAACTTCGCCGACGGGCTGATTCCCGGCTTCGTCCACCTCTACGCGGGCGAGGAGGCGATCGCGGTCGGCGTCTGCGCCCATCTCAGCGACATCGACTTCATCACCAGCACGCACCGCGGCCACGGCCACTGCATCGCCAAAGGCGTCGAGATCCCCGGCATGGTGGCGGAGCTGATGGGCAAGGCGACCGGCACCTGCAAAGGCAAGGGCGGCTCGATGCACATCGCGGACATTGACAAGGGCATGCTCGGCGCGAACGGGATCGTCGGCGGCGGCTTCCCGCTGGCGGCGGGCGCGGCGCTGACCGCGAAGACGCTCGGCACCGGCGGGGTCGCGGTCTGCTTCTTCGGCGACGGGGCGTCCAATCAGGGCACCTGCCACGAGTCGATCAATCTCGCCGCGATCTGGAAGCTCCCGGTCGTCTTCGTCTGCGAGAACAACGGCTACGCCGAGGCGACCCCCGTCAGCTACCACTGCTCCGCGACCGACATCGCCAGCCGCGCCTCGGCCTACGAGGTGCCCGGCCTGGTCGTCGCCGGCCTCGACCTCTTCGCCGTCCACGAGGCCGCCGGCGAGGCGATCGCCCGCGCCCGGCGCGGCGAGGGCCCGACCCTGATCGAGGCGAAGACGTACCGCTTCTATGGCCATTTCCAAGGCGACATGGTCACCTACCGCACCGCCGACGAACTCAAGCGCTTCCGCGACCGCGACCCGATCGCCGCCGTCCGCCGGTACGCGCTCGACCACGACCTCGGTTCGGAGAGCGAACTCGGCGAGATCGACCGGGCCGTGCAGGCGCGGCTCGACCAATCGTGGATCGACGCCAAGGCCGCCCCGTGGCCCGAGCCCGAGGAGACGCTGACCGATGTCTACGTCTCGTACTGACCTGGGAGCCCAGACCCTGACCATCCTCCCCTCGACCCTTTCAGGGCGGATCGTCCGGCTGGAACCGCTTGAGCTCCACCACGCCGACGCCCTCGTCGAGGCGGCGCGGGACGCGGAGATCTGGGCGTACATGCCGGTCCGGCTCGACGATCCGGACGCGATGCGCAGCTGGATCGAGACCGCGCTGCAGGAGCGGGCCGCCGGAACCACGCTCGCCTATGCGATCGTCTCCCAAGAGCGTGACGTGCCGATCGGGGCCACGCGCTTCATGGACATCCGGGCGCGCGACCGCGGGCTCGAGATCGGCTGGACGTGGCTCGCGAAGAGCGCTTGGCGAACCGGGGTCAACACCGAGGCCAAATTTCTGCTCCTGGAGCACGCCTTCGACGCGGTCGGGGCAATCCGGGTGCAGTTCAAGACGCACCGGATGAACTTCCGGTCGCGCAGGGCGATCGAGCGCGTCGGCGCGCAGTTCGAGGGGATCCTGCGGAACCACTACGTCCTGCCCGACGGAACCTACCGGGATTCGGCCTACTACAGCATCATCGAGAGTGAATGGCCCGCGGTGCGGCGGCATCTGGCGCTCTCCATCGAGCGCGGCGGAGCGGCGCACCGCTGAGCGGAAGGAGCTGATCAATGGTCGCGACAGCCGGCGTGCGGACAATGACCTACGGCGAGGCCGTGAACGACGCGATCCGCGTCGCGATGCGCGAGGACCCGACCGCGATCCTGCTGGGCGAGGACGTGGCCGGCGGCGCGGCCGTCGACCACCTGCTGAACGAGGACGCCTGGGGCGGCCCGATGGGGGTGACCAAGGGGCTCGTCCAGGAGTTCGGCCGGAACCGGATCCTCGACACCCCGATCACCGAGGCGGGGTTCATCGGCGCCGCGGTGGGCGCGGCGGCGACCGGGCTGCGGCCGATCGCCGAACTGATGTTCGTCGACTTCTTCGGCTGCTGCATGGACCAGATCTACGACCAGGGGGCCAAGCTGCGCTACATGTTCGGCGGCAAGGCGAAATGCCCGCTCGTGATCCGGACGATGATCGGGGCCGGCGTGAACGCGGCCGGGCAGCACTCCGGCTGCCACTACTCCGTCTTCACCCACATGCCCGGGATCAAATGCGTCGCGCCGTCGACGCCCGCCGACGCCTACGGGCTGCTGCTCTCCGCGATCCGCGACGACGATCTGGTGATGTGCTTCGAGAACAAGGTGCTCTACGCGATGAAGGGCGAGGTGCCGGAAGGCAACCACGGCATCCCCCTCGGAAAAGCCGACATCAAGCGCGCGGGCTCCGACGTGACCATCGTCGCGATCTCGCGGATGGTCCACCAGTCGCTCGCGGCGGCGAAGATGCTGGCGGAGGAGGGGATCCACGCCGAGGTGCTCGACCCGCGCACCCTCTCGCCGCTGGACGAGGACGCGATCCTGTCGTCGGTCAAGAAGACGCACCGCCTGATCATCGTCGACGAGGACAACCCGCGCTGCTCCGTCGCCGCCGACATCGCCGCGATGGTCGCCGACAAAGGCTTCGACCTGCTCGACGCCCCGATCAAGATGGTCACCGCGCCGCACACCCCCGTCCCATTCAGCCCGCCGCTCGAGCAGTTCTACATCCCCAGCCCGGAGCGGATCGCCGCGACGGTGCGGGGAATCATGTAGGGGTCGGGAGTCAGGGATCAGGGGTCGGGGCCGACGCCGCGATCGGGCCGGATCACACCACGCGCCACCTTTTCTCGTCCCTGATCCCTGACCCCGACTCACGATCGCCTGCACTTGATCCCCGACCCCTGACCCCTGACCCCCTGGAGAATCCCATGCCCACGCTCGTGAAGATGCCGAAATGGGGCCTGACGATGACGGAGGGCACCGTCACGGATTGGCTGCTCGCCGAGGGGGCGGAGATCTCCGCGGGGGATCCGCTCTTCACCGTCGAGACCGAGAAGGCGGTAAACGACATCGAGGCCCCGATCGACGGGGTACTGCTGAGGCTCGTGGCCGACAAGGGCGCTGCGGTTCCCGTGAGCGGGCCGATCGCGATCATCGCGGCCCCCGGAGAGTCGCTCTCGGAAGCCGAGATCGCGGCCTTCCTCGACGCGGCGGCTCCGAAGAAGAAGGAATCCGCCGCAGCCGCCGCCTCCGCGGGCGGCGGCCGGGAGTCGCGGGCGGGGAGACAGGACGACCCCAGGCAGGTTCACACCCAACACCGACCAAGCCAAACCTCCAGCGAGCAGGGGCTCGAACTCGCCAGTCTCGACGCCACCGGGCCCGGCGGCCGGATCACGATCGACGACGTCGAGCGGGCGATGGCGGAACGCGACGCCGACCCGACGCCGCGCGAGGAGACGGTCACCCTGGCCGACG
>JBPCRG010000540.1:0-3585 GCA_050997095.1 Thermomicrobiales bacterium
GCTGCGGAGGTGTGGCCGCTTGAGGGCGGCAAGGCGATGGCGGCTTCGTGCGGGAAGGTGCCAACCCCCCCCGCGACCGAGTCTTGACGCCGGACGCCGCCGGGGACGACCGCACGGACCTTGGGCCAGGCGTTGGAACGGACGATGGTGCGCATGTGCTGGAGCGAGTGGTCGCCGACGACGACCACGATCTCGTCGACGAGCGCGGCATCGTGCACGCGCCCGATCGTGCGGACGATCACCGGCCGGCCGTCGATCTCGCGGAACAGCTTGTCGCCGTCGCCGAATCGCGTGCTGCGCCCGGCGGCGACGATGATCGCGGCGACTCGGGACTTGCTGGCGCCGGTCTCAGGACGCGGCATGCTTGGGGGTCGCGAAGACCATGCGGCCCGCGCCGGTCTGCAGGAGGCGGGTGACCACCACCGCCGTCAGGTTGCCGACGAGCGCGCGCCCGCCGTCGACCACGACCATCGTGCCGTCGTCCAGATACCCGATCCCCTGACCCGCCTCCCGACCTTCCTGCACCAGCCTGAGCGAGAGTTCCTCGCCGGGCAGCACCGAGGGACGCAGCGCGTTGGTCAGCTCGTTCAGGTTGAGCACCGAGACGTTCTGGACCTGGGCGACGCGGTTGAGGTTGAAATCGTTGGTGAGGATCGCCGAACCGCGCGATTTCGCGAGCCGGATCAGCTTGGCGTCCACCTCCCGCTCCTCGGGCACCACGTCGTCCAGCACGTCCACGGCCTGCGGAAACTCCCGCCGCAGATCGTTCAGCGACTCGAGACCGCGCCTGCCGCGCGCCCGGCGCAGGGGATCCTCCGAGTCCGCGATCCGCTGCAGTTCGTCGAGGACGAATCGGGGCACGCCCAGACGCCCCGATAGAAACCCGGTGCGGACGATCTCCGGCAGTCGGCCGTCGATGATCACGTTCGTGTCAAGGAGCAGCGTCGGGGCCGGAGCGGGGTCGGGATCCGCGGAGACGGTCTCCGCGGCCAGGGCGGCCGCCGTCTTCGGCGAGCGTGGCTTCAGCCACGGCGCGATCAGATCGCGCTTGCGGATCAGGGCGACGCTGACCGACAGCGTGCAGGCCGCGACCGCCGCGGCGATCGGCAGGAAGCGGCCGAGCGGATCGGGCAGATAGGAGAGCGGGAGGGCGAGGGGAGCGGAGACGAGCGCGCCGAAGGCGAGACCGACGCCGATCGCGACGATGTCGACCGACGATGCGTCGCGGATGTTGCGCTTGACGTCGCGGATGATTCGCCAACTGATGTGTGGGCCGAGCACGTTGCCGATTCCGCCGATGGTGAGACCGAGCGTGACCAGAATCGACCCGGCGTCTTTGCGGCCGCCCATCGCGGTGAGGACATTGGCGATCGTCAGACCGACCACGACGCCGATCGCGAGGCCGACGATGCGGAGGATCCAGCGGGTTTGGGAGACGGGTGGGTTCAAGGTCAGGTCACCAACGTTCGGTTTGGCCGAAAAACTGCCGCGAGTCGGTCGGGGCACGGCGTGGCAGGCGCGAATCGCTCGTTCTTCCCGAGAGTCTAGCACTCTGTCCGCGACGTTCCCCCGAAGCGGTAGGAAGTCAGGACCTTGAGGCTGGAGGCGCCTCGGCCGCGGCACGCAGACGCTCGACCGTTTCGGACGGGACGGCGGGACCGCCGAGGGCGCGCCCCGGTTTGAACCCGTCTCCATGGAAATCGCTGCCGCCGGTGGGAATCAACCCCCAACGCTCGGCGATGCCGAGAAGATCGAGGCGGGTCGCGGCGTCGTACTCGCCGTAGAAGACTTCGATGCCCCGCAGACCGAGCGGCGCCAGCGTCCGCAGGATCGACTCGATGTCGCCGGTCGAATGCGGGTGGGCGAGGACGGGGACGGCGCCGGCGCGGAGGAGCATCGCGATCGTCCGCTCGGGCGAGGCGTTCGCCCGGGGCACGTAGGCCGGCCGGCCGGTCGCGAGGAAGCGGTCAAAGGCGTCGGCGATCGACGCGGCGTGGCCGGCTTCGATCATCGCCCGCGCGATGTGGGGCCGCCCCACGGCGCCAACGCCGGCGATCGCGCGGACGCGGTCGAGATCGACGGGCGATCCGATCTCGCGCAGGCGACCGACGATCTTCTCGGCGCGCGTCAGTCGGCGGTCTCTCAGAACTGCCAGCCGTCCCTGAAACTCGTCGTCGGACCGGTCGACGAAGTAGCCGAGCAGATGGACATCGTGCGGTCCGATCTGGGTGCTCAGCTCGATGCCGGGGATCAGCTCCAAGCCGACGGCGACCGCCGCGACCCCGGCCTCGGCCAGGCCGTCCGTCGTGTCGTGATCGGTCAGGGCCAGGATCGACAACCCCCGGCGTCCGGCGGTGCGGACCAGATCGCCAGGGGAGAGCAGGCCGTCGGAGGCGCTGCTGTGGGTGTGGAGATCGATGGGATTCGCCGCGACCGTCGCCCCGGCGGGGTCCGTCGCGTCGTCGCGGGAGGCCAAGCCTACCGCGGTTCGACGACGAGCCGGATCGCCGTGCGCTCCTCGTTGTCGATCATCACGTCGATGAAGGCGGGAAGGCAGACCGCCTCGATGCCCGTCTCCCGAAGGTATTCCCGCGCGATCGCGACCGCCTTGACGGCCTGGTTTGTCGCGCCCGCGCCGATCGCCTGGACCTCCGCCCGGCCGTTCTCGCGCACGACCCCGGCGATCGCGCCGGCGACCGCGCTCGGCCGCGACCGCGCGGAGACCTTAAACACGTCGCCGTGGCGGGCGATGTCGGGCGCCTGACCGCCGGCCGGATGCTCTTCGGCCTCGGCCGTCGACGGTTCAGGTCCGGCGGAGATCGAAGATGACGTTGTGGTCTCGGGAGCGAGGAGATCCTCGCGTCGCTCCACCCCGTCGATCACGGCCGTCCCGGTCGCCCAGCCGGGCACGTAGGGGCGCCGCGCCGCGTCGTCGGAGTCGAGCGGCGCCGCGGACTCGCGCGCGAGCACCGGGGCCGGCTCGACGAGGAGTTCGACCGTCTCCGCCTCCTCAAGGAACTCCTCGCCATCGGGGGGGAACCGGGAGCCGTGCGGATCGATCTTGATGTCGCGCAAATCAAGCTTGCTGAAGAAACGGTTCATTAAAATGCTCCTGGCAGACGCCGGGTTGCAGCCATGGCGCCCATACGACACCGCTCTGGCGCGGTCAGACGTGATGTTCCCGCCCTTTACGGGCGCGACGGGCCCCGGAATAGCCACGGCCGATCGCCACGGTCCGTCGCGCCCCGCCCTCCAGCGCGTGACGGTCGGGGCTGCGGAGCATCGAACGCGGCTTCGGCGACGGCCGCCCACAAACTCGAAGGTCATGCGCGTCCATTCGGGCGGACATGGCCGTCGTCGTCGCGACCTCCCTAGTAATGCACAAGTTTACGACAACACCGCAGAAAACGGGGGACCGACTAGGCACTATCTTTCAAGAGCGATGCGGGCGGAGGGAACACCGCGTTCCCTGCCCGCATCCGTCGCCGTGTCGGGTCGGCCGCGGCCCATCCGACGCCTTGCCCGCCGCTACCGCGCGTATTCGACGGTGCGCGTCTCCCGGATCACCGTGACCTTGATCTGGCC
>JBPCRG010000382.1:0-4700 GCA_050997095.1 Thermomicrobiales bacterium
GGATCACCGAGTGCGACCGGAATACGCAGGGCGTTCGAATTCGCGGGCGTCGACAGGAGGGGAGAAGTGGTGCTGGCGCGGTCGAAGCCCGGACGAGCGTCCTGGAACGAAAGCGGTCGGGGGGCGACCGTGGGGCCGGTTCGGCGCTGCTGTGATCCGGCGGCGATCGTGGGTCCCGGTTCAATGCGGCGCGGCGACGATCCGGCCAGAGAGCCTGAAACCTTGCATTGAGGCATAAGATAGTACCATTCACGCGCCTCGTCAAGACGTTCGACGTTGCACATCGTGTTACGCTCCGAAACACATGGGTCCGGTTCCCGGCCAGGCGTGGGACGCCGTGAAGGGAAGCTTCCGATGGTCGTCGACGAGCGCAGCTACGTCAACATCACCGAAGCGGCGGCGATCCTCGGCGTGAGCCGCGTGACGATCTGGCGCTGGATCCGCGACGGGCGGCTCGCCGCCTCCCAGTTGGGGCATCGGACGACGCGGATCAGGCGCGGCGAGCTCGACCGACTGATCGCGCGCGGCCATCCCGCCGGAGAAAACACAGGTGCGGCGACGGATGGCGGCCGCGCCGCCGGCGCGGCCATCGGGATGTCCGGCCACCCGGACGCATCGCCGCCTGCCTTCCGCTGGGACAACGATGCTGCGCTCCGCCTGCGCGACGAGTTCCTCGTGATCGCTGCCCAGGAGATGGAGACCCCGTTCGTCGTGTTTTCGGCCGACGCGGAGACCGTGCTTCAGCTCCTGGCCGAGGACGCCGGCATCGACCCCGAGCACGTCGTGCGGACGCTCCGCGCGGTCGCTGGGCAGGCGGAAAAGCTTGCCCGCCTGATCGATCTGCTCCTCTCGGCCTCGCCGCGCGGCGTCGACCGACCACCGGCCGCGCGCCCGGCCGTGGGCGTCGGCATCCACTCCGACTGGATGGCGCCTGCCGACGCGACGGGCGGCGACCCGCGATTCCGCGGAGAAGGCGATGCGCCGGTCTTTCCGTCGCGGCTGCGGCAGGTGCTGGGCGGGCTTCTCGACAACGCCGTCAAATATGGTCCGGACGGCGGTCCGATCGACGTCGTCGTCTCGCTTGCCGCGCCCGAGGTCGTGGAGCTGTCGATCCCAGACCGTGGCGCCGGTCTGACGCCGGGACAGCGCGTCCAAAACCTCGAGCGATTCTATCGGGACCACGGGGCCAACCGCGAGAGCGGGTTCGGGCTCGGCCAATTCATCAGCCGTCAGATCGTCAGCATGCACGGCGGCGAGATCCGCGCGGAGTTCCCCGCGGACGGGGGCGCCCGTTTCGTCGTGCGGCTGCCCGTCGGGGCGGCTGAGCGAGCCGTGGCGGGCGGGCGGAGCGCGGCGAGAGACGAGTGAGGTCCATCGATCCGGCCCCGTTCGTGAGCTAAATGCGACTGGCGGGTGCAAACCGAGCGAACGCGTGGCGAGTTCGATGCGGAGATTGGCGCGACCGTCGAACTCACCTCTACGTGCATCCGCCAGATCGTGGTGCGGGTCGATCGGTTCCTTTGGGAGCGGTCGGAACGCGTCGCGCCTGACGGGCCGCGGCTGGATCGCGTCCGATGCCGCGCGATGACCCGAACTGGAGACCATTGCAAGATGCGGAGCGGGCCGAACGGCGAAAGGATTGTGTTTGGAATCACCTGTACCAGTTGCGTCGTGGGCGTTGGCCAAGCGAGGGCGACGAATGAACCTAGTGGTCCGTCAATCCTCAAACGCCGGATAGAGTCGACGCAGTTTGATGCGCGCATCGGCGGTGGTGAATTGCCAGTCGATCCGGTTGGCCGCAGCGTTGCGCCGATGTGCCCGGGCGGTGATCTCCCGCTCCATCGTCGGGCGGTCGGCCAGGCGTTTGGCCCCGGCTGGCGGGAAGGTGGCGCGGAGCGATGCCGGGGAGTGGGTGTTGAGTTGGTCGAGGACCAGCACGATCCGTTCGGCCTCCGGGTAATGGTCGGCGACCAACCGCTCGACGCAGCCCGCGAAGTCGAGCCGGGTGCGTTGCGCGCTCACCGGCACGTCCCGCCAACCGCGCAGCGGCTCGGTCACGGGGAAGCAGTTGGCGACCCCGCCGCGCGCATACTCCGGATCCTGCCGGGCGAGGCGGCCGGGAAGCACGGGCAGGGGCGGTCGGGCGTCGCCAAGCGGCTGGCGGCTGGTTTCGTCAAGGCACACCACCGGGCGCGCCGGATCAAAGGGACGCCGGTGGACATCGAGCACGTCCTCCCTGTGCCACACGAATTCGGGGTCGGCGGTCGGGGCGAGCACACCTCCTCACGAAGTGGTGGCTCTCCCGCACTTTTGGTGAAGCTAGCCAGCGATGGGGGGATCCGCCAGCGATCACCCCAACCGGTCGTAGGTCGAGACCGCCTTTCACCTAAAGTGCGGAAGACCCAGGAAGCCTTGGCTAGGCTTGACCGAGTGATGCGCGCTCGGAACGGCGCGGCGGATCCCGGCCGTCGGGATGACGTCCCGAAACCGGCCGTTTGTGCGACCGCCTGCTTGTGTCTCGCCCATGGGGGTTGGTGGGCGTGCGTGTCAGCCCCACCGTCCGAGCAGCCTCGCGGCCTCCGCGGCCACCTACGGCGGCAACGGCTCGGTCTACGTCACCGCCTACCTCGCGGACGGCTCGTTCAAGGTGCAGAAGTACAAGGTCACCCTGCCGAGAGGGGCGCCGGCGACGCCGGGGGCGGGGGCGACCAGCGCCCGCTTCTCACCGGACCCCCGTAGCCGGTTCTCGATCGCCACGTCCGCCGCCTTGCCGACGTGATCGAGCAGCAGGATGCCGCAGCCGTGCCGATCCACGAGCCGGCGCAGACCGTTGCCGACGTCAGCCATGTCGCGCGACGAGTTCTCGTCCTTGCGGTGGAACCGGACGAAGGAGTCAATCACGAGCAGGACCGGGGCGCGCTCCCGGAGCCATCCATCGATCCGTGACAGACCGTCCTCGTCGACGTACACGCCGGTGGTGACGATGAAGCGCAAAGGTGCTCTGGGAGGGATCGACCGGCCTTTCTGCATATCCCGCAGGCGGCCTTGGAGCCGGGCCGGATTCGATTCCTGGTCGATCACCAGCACGCTCCCGCGCTCTGTCGGGAAATGCCCCAGATAGCGCTGGCAGCCGGAGATGGAGCGGGCGGCGTCGAGCGCCATCAGGCTCTTGCCCACCCCGGCCGGTCCCGACAGTGAGACGATCTCGCCCTGGTTGATAAGCGCGCGCACCAACGTCGCGGGCTCGGGAAAATCCGCATCCAAGAGGGAGTCGTGAGACCACTCTGAGGATCCCGCGTCGCGGCTGAGTGGCCGTTGAGCGCGTAGGGTGCGGCTGTGACGGTCATTGGTGTCGGCTCGCTCGGCGTGGCGGCAGCGGGCGGACCGGCATCAGCCGGGCGTCCCGGTCGTCGCTCGCGAACGCCGCAGACGGCGGTTCGATCCCGAGACTTCGGGCGAGTTGCGATACGGCATCGCAGAACCCGAGTCCGGTCTGAAAGTTGCGAAGGACTTTGATTGCGTCCATCCACTCCCCGCATCGGCGGCACCAAGCGTGCGGCGGTCTGCCGGCCGCATCGCGCCCGGGCATGATCCGGAGCCGGTCGTTCCCGCCGCAGACGAAGCACGCCGCGTCCCACTCGCGGCCCTGCTTGACGATGGGCCACCTCGCCGCCTCGAACCGGTGGACGATGTCCGCCCGCATCCGCACGTCATCCGAGTGCCGCCGCCACGCCCCAGCCCAGCGCCCGGCCGGGTTCGGCCCGCCGCCGCGCGTGAACCGGGCCCGACGCGCCGCGGTCTCGTCCATCGCCGCACGCCCCCGACCCTCCCTCAGCTCCCGGCAGACCGCCGCGGTCTCGGCGTCGAAGTCCTCGCAGGACGCGAGGGCGTGCGTCAGGCCGTTGACGGCCCCGGCGAGTTCGGGGTCTGAGACGTGCGTCAGCTCGGCGCGGGTCTCCTGGTAGATGTTTCGAGTGGCCATCGGCGTAGTCCTCCCGGGCGGTCCAGACGGCCTACCGCGTGGTGTGGGCGGCGAAGAACGCTTCCAAATCGGACCGTCGCAGACGCAGCGAGCGCCCTACGCGAACCGCCGGAACCTGTCCCTCGGCGACGAGCTTGCAGAGCTGAGACCGCGAGGTCTGGTACAGGTGCGCCGCGTGCTCGATTTCCAGATGCACCGGCCGCTCCTGCTCCGTGACGGCTGACAATCCCTGCATCACATACCCCCCGACCGTTCGTCCGCCACTCGTTCGGGCGTCCATGCGATCAGTGTAGGACCCTGTGGACGAGTTATAATAGCCATTAGACGTCCACTTACCGGTCCACTTTTTGAGGATGCGAGGGATGAGGAAACCCAGCCCGGCAGCACGAGCCGACATCGGCGAGGCTCCGACCATCCTGGATCGCGTGGCCTTCGCGAACCCGCTGGGAACCTTCCCGCTGCCCGTGCCTTCGGAGGTCGAGGTCCGCGGCGGACGGCTTCGTTGGCGACGGAAGGATGGCGCGGCGCTCTGGGAGTGGGACGAGGGCAAGCCCAGCCCCGGCGCGCTGTTCGCGTTCATGCGGCTCGGGTCAGGATCCGACGCGGCCATCGTGAAGTTCGCCGAGCAGTACGGCGTGCTCGGCGTGACCGCCGAGGGTCTGCCGGGCGTTGCCACCGGCGAGCTGCCCGTCGAAGGCGGGGACGGTTGGTACGAGGA
>JBPCRG010000403.1:0-4616 GCA_050997095.1 Thermomicrobiales bacterium
CTGCGTCTTGTCGTACGGGAGCCGGATCAAAATGACGGGACGCGCTGTCTCCTCGGAACCGAATGGGCGATAGACGTCCGCGAACAACGTCACGCCGTCGCGCATGACGCACGGAACGTTCCGTTCGACGGCCACATCGCTGAATCCGGGCAACACGACCGGTCCCCCGGTGCCCACTTCGACCATCCCGTCTTCATTCCTCCATGCGGTCCGTGCACGATCCCGTCAATCCAGAATACGAAGCCTTCCCCCAGAGGTCAAACCCCCGGACGCGGAAGGCATGCGATAGACTGCAGGTCGACACGACCGCAGAATTGAGTCCGGAGGGAAGCGGATGTACGTTGTTGTCGCACGATACTACACGCTTGATGGAGCAGCCGACGAAGTGCTTGGCCATCTGCGCAAGGTGCTTCCCCCGTCGCGGTCGGAGCCGGGATGCCGGACCTATACGGTGAATCAATCGGTTGACGACCCGCGTCGAATCATTCTCTACGAGGAGTACGACGACGAAGCCGCGTTTCAGGAACACGCGTCGCAGGCGTATTTCGCCGACATCGTCCGGACAAAGATCTGGCCGCTCCTCGAATCCCGGGAACGCGACATTTTGCGCAGCATCGATCCGTTGCCGATTTCCTGACACCGAGGGAGGGCCGACGGTGGTCAAAGTTACGGTGCTCTACAACCTGCCGCCCGGAACCGACGAGGCCCACTTCGTGCAATGGCGGATGACCGCGCATCACGCCGCGAACATCTCCCGCCCGGGGGTTGTCCGCGCAGACTTCTATCGCATCCTTGGCACTCCGCGGGTCGGCGTCGACCGACCGGCATCCGAGTCCGCTCCCTTTCGATTCGTCACCGAATCCTATTGGGAGAGTGTCGAGTCGTTCGAATCGTCGTGGAACGACCCGATCGAGCAGGCGCGGTTGGTCCCGGCGGTGGCGAAGATCAGCGACGCGCTCTTTCTCGTCTCAGAGGAACTGCAGACCTATATCGCCACCGATTGACGGGTCGGGTGTGCTTTCATCGTGACGACTGATGCATGGACTTGATGAACGGCGATCGGCGACAGCCGGTTTCAACCGGCGTATCCCGACTGAGCCGGGTGCCCTCTGGGCGATTTCTAACCCCGCGTGGGAGGGCACGATCGCACGGATGAGGAGACCGGTGGCCCGTTAAAGTCACGCCCTGGGTCATCTGGCAGACGTCCAGTCCGCCCGGCGACTATCGCATTCAAGGTCGGATCCCTACCCCAGGTTGTCGAAAAGCGTCGGTCCGGTCTGCACCATCAACCGCGGTTTTCCCGCCTCCTCGAATCCATCGCTGAATCGCGGCTGCACCCAGCGCTGCTCGTCCGACAGCAGGAAGCGCGCGTAGCGCTCGAGACTCTCCTGCGCGCCATCGGAGAGGCCGCGGAACACGGTCACCAGCCGGCCCTCGCGATGGCTCTGACGCGGATCGGCTCCGGACGCGAGAATCCCGGCCGCCTCGAGCAATTCGACCCGGTCGACGCCGAGCGCCATCGCCAGCCTGTCCATGCTGTGCAGGCTCGGACGCGTGCCCCGGCCGCGCTCGATGTCGCAGAGGTAGGACCGGCTCAGCCCGGCGCGGTCCGCCAATTCCCGCTGGCTCATGCCGTTGGCGGTTCGCCGAGCCCGAATCCAGCTTCCCAACGGCGATTCGACGATCGCGGCTTCGTCGGGCCCTTCCGCGGATCCGTGGACGACCTTCCCGCGTCGGTTCGTCATCGCGCCACGCCTCCTCCGGTCAATCGACCCTGAACCCGCGCGCATCCGCCCGATGTCGGCCCGTAGATGCAGAGGATCATACCCCGGCAGTATCGCAAGGCCAAACGGGGTCCGCCCCATGCTCCGGCGCCGTTGGGCTCCCGCTTCCCCCTTTGGGGTCGTAAGTCGTCTCCATCGGCCCGACGCGATCGCCTGATACAGTGGACGCACGACATCCCGGGCGTGAATAGGGGGCGTTGTGTGGAGTGGTTGAACGAACCGGCGACATGGAGCGAGGACGGTGCGGTCCTGACCATCTGCACCGACCTGGAGACCGATTTCTGGCGGCGCACCCACTATGGTTTCGTCCACGACAACGGCCACGTCCGATGCCAGACCGTCTCGGGAGACTTCGTCGCCACGGTCGCCTTCGACGCGGACTATTCCGCGCTCTACGATCAAGCCGGGCTGATGGTTCGCGTCGACGCCGAACATTGGCTGAAAACCGGAATCGAATTCGTGGGCGGCCACTGCTGGATCAGTGCCGTCGTCACGCTCGATCATTCCGACTGGACGGCGTTTCGCCTCGCCGAAGCATCCGAACTCGTCCATCTCCAAGTGAAGCGCCGCGCCTCCGCCTACGAAATCCTTTGGTCGCTCGACGGCGAACAGTTCCAGATGCTCCGACTCGGCCACCTGCCCGACAGCGGCTCGGCGATGGTCGGCCCCATGGCCTGCTCACCGTCGCGCGCCGGGTTCGAGGCCCGCTTCCACGATTTTCGCTGCGTGAGGCTGGACCCCGATCAACCTTTCGGACAATGAGGATCGCGCGCTACTCCTCGGCGAGGACGATCATTGAATCGCCGGGACTGAACGTCACCAGCGTCGATTTGCGAGGATTCACCGTCACCCCGTACGCCGATCCCGCTTTGTGGCCAAGTTTGTCGATGCGATAGCCGATCGCGACTTCGCCCCGCGCGCTGGCCGAGGCGACCGCGGTGTGGAAGTTCACAGGTTGGCCAAGGGTCAGATAGCGTTCAACCGGTTTGAGATAGAGTTCGCTTCCCTCCGGATCGAGAAGATCCGCAAAAACGGCGCTTAGCTCTCTGTTTTCGCTGATCTGCATCAACGTCGAACTGGTCAGCCGACTGCTCACGATGAAGTCGTCGGCTCCCGTCACTTCGGCCAGCTACCGGTTCTTGAGATCGATCATCTCGGTCACGATCCGAAAGTCGGCGTCTCCGCGGGTGCGGATGTCCCGGAGGTGCCGCAAGGTCCTCAACGTGTTCGCGTCAGCCTCCTGCATCCCGAGCGTGTCGGTGGACGGAAGGACGATCACCTGGTGATGACGTGCGATTGGAGATAATGAAGGCCCGTCCCAAACGTGCCGAAGTCGATGGCTCGAAGCTGGACATCACCTATTTCGCAAAACTCCTATCCATGGCAGCATCCTGAGAACCGACCGGCACCGCATGATTTTCCCAGATCAATCTTTGAGTGGCCTCTCGCTCGGTTGGGTCGTTTGCACCTCAGTTTCGATCACCCGGCCGAGATCCTTCTTGCAGAAGTTCTCCAAGCCGCGTCAATCGGGCGTTCACTTCCCGCAACTGCGCTTCGACCTCGGTTCCATTGTCTTCAATGAAAAATGCGGAGAGATTTGCTGTGATCACGCCGAAAAGGCCGACGCCGATGAGCATGAGGGCCACGCCAAGTCCGCGGCCCATCGCCGTCTTCGGATAGGTGTCCCCGTAGTCGACCGTCGTGATCGTCGAAACCGCCCACCAGAGTCCGTCGGGGAATGTGCGAATCGTCGCGCCGTCCGAATCGCGCTCCAAAATGGCCGCCGTCGCTCCTGCCGTGACGACGATGACCACCGATGAGAGCATGATGTAGTGCAGACCGCGGCGGACGAAGATCCTGCGGGCCCCGATCATGACCCGATCGGTTGCCGACAACGCCCGAATCAGCCGGAATGACCTCACCGCGCGGAGCGGACGGATCATCGGCAGGGCGACGAGGACGACGTCGAGCCAATGGATTCGCAGATACTTCACGCGATGCGGGGCGATCGCCACCGAGATGACGAGATCGGCGAGAAACAGATCCCAGATGAGATAGTCGAGGGCGTCGAGCGTGGATGTCGTCGAAGCGGAGACGTTCATCAAGTGGGGAATGAGCAGGATCGGTATCAGCGCGAGCGCGAGAATCGTTTTCGGCCACTCGGTCCAACGCCCGATGCCCGCAAGCAGCCGTTCGCGCCGCTCGTCTTCCATCACCCGTCTCCTCGCCCCGCCCGCATCCCGCACGCGCGGCCCAGATCCGCTCAGATGGTCGTTTTGCCCCGTCGCGATCGACGCGACGGGCGCGGCCCACGCGGCTCTCTTCCATCCACGCCGGTCATTCAGGCGACTCCGGCCAGCTGCGTGAACGCCTCGACCAGCGCGCGGATCTCGATCGGGCGGGCGCCGCAGCAGCCCCCGATGATCTGCATCCCCTCCGCCGCCCACTGCCGCGCGTGCTCGACGAACACCTCAGGCGTCGGACACGTCGACCAGTCCCACTCATACCGGATGTACGACCCCCAATTCGGATAGGCACCGATCGTAAGCCCGGTGAACGGCCGCAGCCAGGCCGTCACGCCGTCGACCTGATCGATCGGCAGGCAGTTGACCATCACCGCCTTCGCGCCCATCTCCTCGAACTTCTTCGCCGCATGCCCGAACCGGTCGCCATCCTCGGTGATCGTGTCCCCGTCGACGCCGACGATCTTGCCGATCGTCCGCCGGTAGCTGATCCAGAGAGGTATCCCAATCTCCAGAAAGACCCGGTAATCCGGGAACTCCAGATCCTCCGGAATCTCCTCCTGGATCTCCATCAGGATCACGTCCGGCC
>JBPCRG010000416.1:0-3557 GCA_050997095.1 Thermomicrobiales bacterium
CTCCTTGGGCTGCGCCCTCATCTGCTGGAACCACCTCCGGTGACGGTTTTGATAGGCGCTCTAAAGCCCCTGGCCAAGCAGCGGGAGTGGCTGGGTTGGCACGTCGCCCAGACGTGGCTCGGGCATGCGGGGCTCGTACCCGGCATCGCATGGAGGGACGAGTCCACGGCGACCGTCACGCTGCGCCTGAGCGATCCTGACGCGTTGCCGTTCAGCCCGTGGCCGGTGAACACGACCTTCAGCGTGCTCGCGATGCAGTTGGCGGCGCTGCTCACCTCACACGCGAAGTATCCGCGCTGCACGGACTGCGGCACCCCCTTCGAGACGAAGCGAAGCGCAAGCCGCCGGAGGGTAAGCCGGCCAGGTGAGAGCCGTGCCGCACGGCTGCGGACCGACGGAAAACCAGCGACTGGAACCGGCGCAAGCGTGCCGAGAAGCGCTCATCCGGACCGCGGAGTTGACCACTACTTTGACCACAATCCCGATGGACCGGGGTGGACGATGGTGGACACTTCGACGTGAAACGCTTGGTTCTGCGGGCGATATGGACTGTGGTGGACGATGGTGGACATCCCGCTATATATCTTTTAATCCGATGGTTGTGGGTTCGAATCCCACCGGGGTCACCAGAGAACCTCCCGAAAGTATGGCAAATGTGAGGACGGGCGGGGAAACTTTCCCCGCCCGTCCTCTGCTTCTACCCCAACGCCTACCCCAACGATGGTCGCGCTACCCCGTTTTTGTCCCGTCGAATGCGGCGTCGAGCGCGTCGGCATTATCGCGAAGCAGCAGGGGAGCCACGGTAGCGAGGTGTCCATCGTGAGACTGATCTGGCTGTGCGCGAACAGCTCTTGAATCAGGCGCATCGAGACACCCTCCGACAGCAGAAGCGTAGCTAAAAGGTGGCGCAGGTCATGGAACCTATGACGGGGCAGGCCTGCCTTCTCAAGGATCCGCTGGAACCGATGCGTGACGTTGGCGGAATTGAGCGGCGTTCCGAAGGTCGACGCAAAGACCAAAGCCCAGTCCCGCCATCGATCCCCAACCAGGAGTCGTTCCGCGGCCTGTGTCCGACGCTGGTCTTTCGCGGGTCGCCACTCCCATAGACTACAACTTATTCATAAAGTAAACCAGTATTGATAACATAGTTGTAGTCGATAGCGATTGGAACCCGCTCCGGCGACTGGCAGGCGGAGCGCGACGCGCGAAGGGAGCAAATGAACTGGCATGCGCAGCATTCGACGTTCCGGGCACGGTTACCCTTTGGATGGTCTCGCGGCCGACGCCGGGTGAGACGCCGGCGGCGCGGCTCCTTCGGCTGGCGCGGAAGGCGGGGATCGAGGGCTGCCACGGCTACCGCGTCCACGGCCGCGACGCCCTCTTCGCGGTAACGAGCAGCCGCGGCGGCGACGTCACGTACCTCGTGGACGGGCGCGCGGGAGCCTGCACGTGCGAAGGGTTCGGCCGCTGGACGGTCTTCAAGCATCTCGCGGCCGCGGTCGCCGAGCTGGGCGAACTGCCCGACCCGGAGCCGCCTGCCCCGGCGGCCCCGTCCGTCCGCTTCCCCGACTGCTTGGGCGACGGCTACCGCCGGATGCACGTCGGCGATCGGCCGACCGGCTGGTGGAGCGGCGACTGCCGGCGCTGCCGCAACACCGGGAGTGTCTCGGCCGCCTAACCCGTCCGGCGTGTCAAGGGCGGCCGCGCGAGCCGCCACGCACCCAAAGGAGGATGAGCCATGCATGCCACCGTCGCCGCACCTGCGGCCGTTTCCGACCCGTCCCGCCTCGCCGCGATCGGCCGCGAGTCGGATCAATCGTTCGAATGTGCGGCCCGCCTAATTGCTCAGGCGGGCCGCTATCATGCCAGAGGAGGTCTCCATGCTAGATGTAAAGCCGGACAATGAGCTCCTGGTCGCGTTTGAGGCGGCCGTAAAGGCTGATTCTCCTCGCCAGGAGACCGATGCTGCGAATTGGCCGAAGCAGAGGAATCAGACCTGGCTGCGTGTATCCGCGATGGACCGAGGCATCCCTGAGGTCGACGTAGCTTTGCATCTACGGGTGGGAACAACTCCCGGCATGCGTGGCGAATGGTTCACCCTGTGCTTGCAGGCGGCAACTCGCTATCTCTTGGAGCATGCGGGCGCGCCGGAAATCCTGCTGGTGCACGGCGGTTATCGCAACTATGACCCCTCGAAGGATGCGGCCCGAGATGCGCGTGATCTTCAGGACGAAGATATGCCGATGGCGACGCCGCCTCACGTCTGGGTTGAAATCCCCGGCGGCGTCGTCTTCGATGGCGTCACCCAGCGCTTCTACGACAAGGACACCTATTACCAGACGTTCCGAACCGTCGATGCGGTGAGATACTTGCCTGCAGAGTCGTGGACCAAGGTGATCGAGCTCCGCCGGTTTGGGGACTGGGAACGGATATCGGCCGGTTCTGTAATGCCCAAGGAAGCCTCATGAAAGACGTGACTGCCGTCCCGAAGATCGCGGATTACGCCCTCACGTATCACGGGTTTTGGGACGCCGACCCCGAGGGTGTCTGCCGCGTCCGCGTCTTCGACGGTCCCGGTGCGAACCCCGTCCTGGTCCTGACCGACGCGCCCGACAATCCGTCGACGAGCGTCACCAACCTGGTCAAGACCCTCGCCGCCGAGCAAATCGCGAAACATTTCCCTCACCGCTTCGACCACGTGCCGCCGGCCGTGGTGATACAGCCGGGTCGACTTCGCCTCGTGGGCCCTGCGGCGGACCACACGCCCGGGTCTCGTTCGCCGGCCCGTCCTGGCGCTTCCTGACGCCAGCGGAGGTCGCCGCACCGATCGGCCCCGACGAGCTCGCCGGAGAGCGGGCATGACGCACGGTGCCTATGCGTGCGGCTGCGGACCTTCGACGACGAGACGCTGCACCTGGTCGCGGCGATCGTGCGGATGGGCCCGCACCGCGGGGCCGATACGGACGCCGCTGCCTCGGAGATCCAGGACGAACTCGAGCGGCGGGTCGCCAATCATCCGACTCCGAACGGACGACCCGTCGTGTTCTTGGATGCCCGTCGTCGTATGCGATGATGCCGCCCTTCGGACACAGGTGAGACCCGTCCTACGACCGTCCCAGGACATGGATGAGACATGGGTGAGCCGCCGCGGCTGACGCTGAAGGAGGCCGCCCACGCGACCGGCATTCCCCTCGACGTGCTCAGCAAGCGCGTTTACCGAGGCACCGTGCCCGCCGAGAAGATCGACTGCCAGCACCTGATCGCGGACGACGTCGTCGCCAACCTCCGGACGGGCGGGTCGACGGTCTCGGACGTAGGTGAGACACCCGACGCGGGCATCGCCGGCGACTACATCGCGTCGTTGAAGGGCGAGGTCACGTTCACGCGGGAGCGGCTCGACTACAGCCGGCGCGAGCTGGCCTAGGAGCGGCAGCGCGTCGACGTGATCCACCGGGAGGCGCTCCCGCGGATCGAGGCGATCACCGCCGGCGACGCCACCCCGAATCGTGGCCAAGATGGCCCCGGGCGGGGCGGAGGCGGCCCCCACGGCTCCGGGC
>JBPCRG010000435.1:0-4256 GCA_050997095.1 Thermomicrobiales bacterium
GATCGTCACGGTCGATTTGTGCTCGACCGCCCGACGTCCGACCACCTCCGTCAGCTCCGCCAAGGCGCGATCGATCAGACGACCCGCCTCCGCGACCTGCATCGCCAATCCCGTGTCGACGACATCGGAGCTCGTCAGGCCGAGATGCACGTACCGCGACGCCTCGCCGACCGTCTCGCCCACCGCCCGCAGAAAGGCGATCACGTCGTGGTCGGTCTCCGCCTCGATCTCCCGCATCCGGCCGAGGTCGCAGCTCGCCCCGCGGATCCGCGCCATCGCCGATTCCGGAATCCGCCCCCGGAGCGCCCACGCCTCGCAGACCGCCGACTCGACGGCCAGCCAGCTCTGGACCTTGCGCTCCTCGCCCCACACCGATCCCATCTCCGGTCTGGTGTATCGGTCGATCACGCGGCGAGAACCTTTCCGGGTGAGGATCGCGGTCGAATCCGCCGAGAAGACACCGCAGTATAGATGATGCCGTTGCCGCGGAATCTCCGCATACGTACACTCCACGGGGATGTCCCTGAAATGGGGACGTGCGAGCGGGCGACTTCCAATTGTCTTCAGCGCCAGGACTCGCGTCGGAGGGTGCGAGTCGACGAGGCAGGGGCTGATCGAAAGATTCGGCGGATGGCCCCCCGGCCGGCACGGTCGTCACGGTCGACTCAAAGCGGCGAGGCGACTCGCCAACAAATGTCGACCAATGTGCTACCCAACTCCTGCATGCCGCCGCTCATCCCCTGACATCCTGTTCTCGCTCTTGAGCAAGCAGCCAACGGTTCGCCTGCTGGCGTGACCGCTCTTTTTGACGCGCCCCCCGCCGCCAGCGATCTGCCGAGGGGCGCTCAATCCATTCTGAGAGGACTCGGTGTCGCCATGTGCGGAATATTCGGCTATGTCGGGGACGAGATCGCGCTCGGCGATGTCGTGCTGTCGGCGCTCAAGACCCTCGAATACCGCGGCTACGATTCGTGGGGCGTCGCGGTCGGCGTCGACGGCCACATCGACGTGGAGAAGCAGCCGGGCAAGATCGCGGGCGCGACCGTCTCCCTGCCCCGCTCCGGCATCGGTTTCGGCCACACCCGCTGGGCGACCCATGGCGGCATGACCCGCGAGAACGCGCATCCCCACCTCGACGAGGACGGGCGGATGGCCGTGATCCACAACTGGATCATCGAGAACTTCCGCGCCCTCAAGTCGGATCTGTTGGCAAAGGGCCACATCTTCCTCTCCGAAACCGACTCCGAGGTGATCGCGCATCTGCTCGAGGAGGAAATGCGCGACGAATCCACCGGTCTCGTGCCCGCGTTCGCCGCTGTCTTCGCGCGGCTCGACGGTCTCAGCGCGGTGATCGCCCTGGATCTGCGCTCCCACTCGCTGGTCGCCGCGAAGAATGTCTCTCCGCTCGTGGTCGGCATCGGTCCGACCGGAGCCTCGATCGCGTCGGACGCGCTCGCGCTCCGCGACCACGCGGACAAGGTGCTCTACCTGGAAGACACCCACCTTGTCCGGCTCTGCGACAAGGAGGTCCAGCTCTACGACCGCCGGACGCTGCTTCGCATCGAGCCGGAGTGGGTCGAACTCGACCTCCGGGGCCGCGACGTCGACCTTGGCGACCATCCCCATTTCATGGAGAAGGAGATGGCCGAGCAGCCGGCCGTGCTCCGGCGGATCGTCGCCGACGCCGAGCCCGCGATCCGCGAGCTGACGGCGGCGATCGCCGAGTCCTATGGCACCTTCTTCGTCGGCTGCGGCACCGCCTCCTACGCCGCGCTCTCGGGCTCCTACCTCTTCAGCCGCATCGCCGCCCGCCACGTCAACTTCGTGGTCGGCTCGGAGTTCAAATACCACGAGCATTTCCTGACCGACCGCAGCCTCGTCGTCGCGCTCTCCCAGAGCGGCGAGACGGTCGACGTGATCGAGGCGATGCTCGCCGCCCGCGCCCGCGGCGCCCGCCTCGGCGCTCTGGTCAACGTCCGCCACTCTACGCTCGACCGCATGGTCGACCTGCGCGTCCACCTCGACGCCGGACCCGAGCAGTGCGTGCTCTCCACAAAGGCCTATTCGGCGAAGGTCGCCGTCCTGCTCCTCGCCGCGCACGCCCTCAACGGGACCTACGAAACTGGGGCCGACCTGATCCTCCGCGCCGCGGACGGTCTGGACGAGATGCTGAGGCCGGAATGGGTCGAACGGGTCTGCGAGGTCGCCCGCCGCATCCATCTGGTCGACCATCTCTTCGTGATCGGACGCGGGCTCGCCTTCCCGACGGCGCTGGAGGCGGCGCTGAAGATCAAGGAAGTCAGCTATATCCACGCCGAAGGATTCGCCGGCGGCGAGCTCAAGCACGGCGTGATCGCGCTCATCGCCCCCGGAACCCCTTGCGTGGTCTACGCCCCGAACGACGAGACCCGCAGCGACATCCTCTCCGGCGCGATGGAATTGAAGAGCCGCGGCGCCTACATCGTCGGCATCAGTCCGCTCGACGATCCGGTCTTCGACGTGCTCCTGCGTACGCCGGACGTCGGCGACGCCGCTCCGCTCGTCAACGCCCTCCCCGCCCAGATGCTCGGCTACCACGCGGCGCTGCTGCGCGGCAACGATCCCGACAAGCCGCGCAACCTCGCCAAAAGCGTGACGGTCAAATGACCTCCATCGACACGCCGAGATTCGTCGACTCCCACGCCCACCTCGACGACGCCCAATTCACGGCCGACATCGCCGCCGTCATCGCGTCGGCCGCCTCCGTCGGCGTCGACCGCATCGTCAACATCGGGTACCGCCCCGGCGTCTGGCGATCGACGTTGGCGCTGGCCGCCGATTGGCCCGGGGTCTCGTGCACGCTGGGGCTCCACCCCAACCATGCCGACGAGGCATCGCCCGCGCTCTGGGCGGAGCTCAGGCGCCTGATCGACGAGCACGCCCCGGTCGCGATCGGCGAGATCGGGATCGACCTCTTCCGCGACCATGCCCCGCTCCCTGCGCAGATCGACGCCTTCGAGCGGCAGCTTCTGCTCGCCGCGGAACACGACCTTCCCGTCGTCATCCACCAACGCGCCGCGGACGCGGAGGTGATCGCGTCGCTCCTCCGGGCCCCTCCCGCCCTTCGCTGCATCCACCACAGTTTCGATGGCGGCCGGGAGCTGCTCGATTTCGCCATCGACCGGGGCGACTACATCGGCGTCGGAGGCCTGATGACGCGCGCAGGATCGACCACGCTTCGGGCGTTGCTCGCCAAAGTCCCGCTTGATCGCCTGCTCCTCGAAACCGACTCTCCCTATCTCGTCCCGAGCGGAGTCAAATCGCGCCGCAACGAGCCATCGAACATCCCGTCGATCGCGCGCGCTCTGGCCGGGCTCAAAGACGTGACGCTCGCCGAAATCGCCGCGCACACCACGGCGAACGCGTCGCGTGCGCTGCCGCTGGTTGCGTTCGCACCGCAGGAAGTCTCGGGTGGCCCGCGATGATCGAATCCCGCAGTCGCAACCGCCTGCTTGTGGCGACCTCAAACCCGGGCAAGCTCGCCGAGTTTCGCCTGCTGCTTCCGGCCTCGATCGAGATCGTGCCGCTCGACGCTACCTCCGTGACGATGCCCGAGGAGACCGGACGCAGCTTCGCCGAGATCGCCGATCTCAAAGCGATCGAGGCGTCCCGGCAGAGTCGGCTCCCGGCGCTGGCCGACGATTCGGGCTTGGAGGTCGACGCGCTGGGAGGGGACCCCGGCATACTATCCGCCCGCTACGCCGGGGAGCCCGCGGACAGCGAGCGCAACATCGATCTCCTGCTCACCGAACTTGCGACCTTCTCCGGCGACTTGCGCGCCGCCCGGTTTCGCTGCGCCGTGTCGTTCGCCGAAGGCGGAGTCGTCGTCGCCCGCGCCGAAGGCTCGTGCGAAGGTCATGTCGCGGACGAACGCCGAGGCGCCGGAGGCTTCGGCTACGATGCAGTTTTCGTTTTTCCGGACGGGCGACACATGGCCGAATCGACCACCGCGGAAAAAAACTTGATCAGCCATCGCGCCCTCGCCTACCGATCGCTCCTGCCGCACATCGTCCGCTTCTTCGACGGGCGCACGTCCAGGATCGAGTGAGCGCCATGCCGTCATCGAACCACCAGCTCCTCGCCCCGACCCCCTCGCTCCCGAGCGCGTTCCGCCCGTTGCGGGCACAGGTTCTCCGCACCGGCGTGCTGCCCTTGATCGCCTTCCTCCGCTCGCTCTCCAACCCCCCCTCCCCCCCCCCCCTCCCCCCCCCCCCCCC
>JBPCRG010000454.1:0-3049 GCA_050997095.1 Thermomicrobiales bacterium
CGCTGCTCTACCAGGTCGCGACGGCGTCGCTGTCGCCGGCGGACATCGCGTCGCCGATCCGCTCGATCCTGCGCAGACAGGGCAACGTCCACGTCATCCTCGGCGAGGTGACCGCGATCGACGTTGCCGGGAAGCAGGTCGCGCTCGGGGACGAGCGGATCGGATACGACTATCTGATCGTGGCCGCCGGGGCGCGGCATTCCTACTTCGGCTACGACGAATGGGAGCGGTTCGCGCCCGGCCTGAAGAGTCTGGAGGACGGGCTGGAGATCCGCCGCCGCGTCCTGACGGCGTTCGAGGCCGCGGAGCGCGCGACCGACCCTGGCGAGCGCGACCGGCTCCTCACCTTCGTCGTCGTCGGCGGAGGGCCGACGGGCGCCGAGCTGGCCGGTGCGCTGGCCGAGATCTCGCGCCACTCGCTGGCGCGCGACTTCGACAACATCGACAACATCGACCCCGCGCAGGCCCGGATCGTGCTGCTCGAAGGCGGACCGCGGATCCTGACGACCTTCCCCGAGCGCCTGACGAAGAAGGCGGAGAAGGAGCTGCGGCGGCTCGGGGTGGCCGTGCGCACGGGCGCGATGGTCACGGACATCGACGCCGTCGGCGTCGAGATCGCGAATAGAGCGCATCGCCGCCGCCACGATCCTCTGGGCCGCGGGCGTGATGGGGGCTCCGCTGGCGAAGACGCTGGGCACCCCTCGACCGCGCGGGTCGGGTGCAGGTGCTGCCAGATCTGTCGCTGGCCGGCCACCCGGAGGTCTTCGTGGTCGGCGACCTCGCCGCGACGACCGGGAAGGATGGGCGTCAGCTTCCCGGCGTCGCGCCCACGGCGATGCAGGGTGGCGCGACGGCCGGGCGGAACGTGCTGCGCGCGATCGCGGGTGAGCCGACGGCGGCGTTCGTCTACCACGACCGGGGCAACATGGCGACGATCGGCCGGAACTACGCGATCGCCGATTTCGGCGGCGGACGCCAACTCTCGGGCTTCCTCGCCTGGGCCGCCTGGCTCCTGATCCACATCCTGAACCTGATCGGCTTCCGCAACCGCGCGGTCGTTATGACCCAATGGATCTGGTCGTACCTCACCTACCAGCGCGGAGCCCGGCTGATCACCGACGGCGCGGCGGCGGACGTGTAGCGGCGGTAGGGGCGGATCTCCACGTTTGCCGACGTCGGGGCGCGTCGACACGGGCAGACTCGGTGGTCTGCCTCTACGGAAAGGGCCGACTCAGTCCGCTGACCATCGTCATTGGAGCTGTCGCCACTCAACGAGAGGTCCTTCGTTCCCTCAGTGGTCTGTGCATCGTCGATTGGCATCGTCGCCGGGGGCGCCGCGCCCACGCCCCACCGTCATTCCGAGCGGAGCCCGCAAGCGGAGTCGAGGAGTAACTTCGAGCGGAGCGAGAACCGTCGTCGACCGGGCCGATGACGAAAGACGTCGCACGGACCATTCAGAGCGGGAAATGGGAGTTCGGGCGAGGACTTGCCGGTCGGCGGCCGAGATCGCCACGCGTCGTCTCAGCGTCGGCGGAGGGAATCGCGTAGACTCCCGGTCTTGCCGCCGCAGCGCCGCGGTTCGCCGCGAAATCGCCTCCGCGCCCCTGGAGTCCGCCTTGGCCGCCGTCGCAGACGCCCTCGAATCGCCCCTCGCGCCGGGTCTCCAGGCCGATGCGGATCTCCTCGACGCCGACGGCCCTCCGGGGCTTTCGAAGGCGGACGTCGCGCGCGGATTCAAGGTGCTGGCGATCACCACGTTCGCCATGCAGATCACCATGAATCTCTTCCAGACGATCTCGTCCAACTTCTTCCGCGACGAGATCGGGATGACCGGCGCCCAGAACGGGTACCTGATCGCCATCCGGGAACTCCCCGGATTCCTGCTGATCTTCGTCGCCGCGGCGCTGCTGCGGCTGGGGTTGGCGCGGGCGACCGCGTTCTCGCTGCTGATCGCCGGCGTCGGCTTCATGGTCTTCGCGCCGATGCATTCCGTCGCCTGGGTGATCGTGCCGACGCTGATCTCCAGCGTCGGCTACCACTCCTGGCTCCAGCTCCAGAACGCGCTGGGCCTCTCGCTCGCGCGGAAGGGCGAGGAGGGCTCGGTGCTCGGCCGCTTCAGCGCGATCGGCTTCGCCGGCGGGATGATCGCGATGATCGGGGTGCTGGTCGCGCTTGGATTCGTCTGGTGGTGGACCGGCGACCTGCGCGCGAACCAGGGGCCGGTGCTGCGCGGCGTCTGGCTCTTCGCGGGCGCGACCGCGATCATCGGGTCGTTCATGATCCGCCGCTTCCCGACCTCGCACGACGACCGGGCGGCGGCGCGGCTGGCCCCGCGGATCACCTGGCGGCGGGAGTATCGCCTCTATTACCTGCTCAGCTTCCTCGACGGCAGCCGCCAGCAGATCTACTTCGCGTTCGCGCCCTTCGTGCTCGTCGAGCATTTCAATCTGAACGTCTTCTATCTGACCGCGATCCAGATCACCGCCGCGATGATCAACTGGCGGACCGGCCCGTGGATCGGGCGGCTCGTGGACGTCCGGGGCGAGAAGCGGGTCCTGACCATGGGCTACTGCATGCACTTGACCGTCTTCATCGGGTTCGCGCTCGCGCCGAACGTCTGGCTCGCCGCGGTCGCCTATCTCGGCTACAACTTCCTCTTCCTCTTCTCGATCGGCACGACGACCTATCTCAAGAAGATCAGCCGCCGGGAGGACCTCGCCCCGAGTCTGGCGATGGGCGTCTCGCTCTCCCACCTGACCGCGATCGTGGTGCCGGTTTTCGGCGCCGCGCTCTGGAACCAGCTGGGCTACCAGTTCCCGTTCCTCTTCGGCACCCTCTTCATCTTCCTCTCGCTCTACGCGACCCAGAAGATCGACGTCGTCCGCCAGCGGATCGCCCCAGCCGACGGTGCGGCGACGGCGTAGACGGCAAAGCATGTTCGCCATCGCCGCAATCATCGTCGTCATCGTAGGGGAGGGTCGCACGCCCGCCCACGGGCCACAGGGCAGGAACCCGGTCAAGCGAAACGACACATGGGTGGGGAAAGAGA
>JBPCRG010000499.1:0-6197 GCA_050997095.1 Thermomicrobiales bacterium
CCTGCTCGCGACGGTCTGGCCGCTCTGGTTCGTCGCCGGCATCTCGCCGGTTCCGTTCACGACGGTCGGCTTGTGGCTGACCGTCGCCGTCGGCGGAACGGCCGGCTGGATGCTGGCCGCGCGAAGCCGGACGATCGACCGATCTTGGATCCGCTCGCTGCTGCTTGCCGAGGGCGTTTCGCTCGTCGTCTATCTTGCCTATCTCGGCCTGCGCGGCTACACGCCGAACATCACCGGCACCGAGAAGCCGATGGACATCGCATTCCTCTCCGCCAGCCGCCGCGCCGTCGACATGCCGCCGCTCGACCCGTGGATGGCCGGTCAGCACATCAACTACTACTACCTCGGCTACCTGCTCCACGGTTCGCTCGCCCGGATGAGCGGCGTCGCCTCGTGGACGGCGTTCAACCTCGCGCTCGCGACCACCCTCTCGATGACCGTCGTCGCCGCGGCCGGCGTCGGCTTCAACCTCGTCCGCATCTGGCTCAAACCCCGGCACGCCTGGTCCGCCGCGGGACTGGCCGCCTTTCTGATCCCGATCGCGGGCAACATGAACGCCCCGTTCCGCCTGCTCCAGAATCCGCGGCAGGCCTGGAACGCCTGGTGGTGGGCCGCAGCCGACGCGGGCGGGGTCGGCTGGGCCTCCAGCCGGGTGATCCGGGACGGCGCGGCCGAAACCATCAACGAGTTCCCGTCGTTCAGCTTCGTCCTCGCCGACCTCCACCCGCACGTGATGGCGCTGCCGTTCACGCTGCTGGCGATCGCCCTGGCCCTGAACCTCGCCTTCGCCTGCCCGGCGGTCGCGGCCTGGCGGCGCGATGGCGGCGCGGACGACGTTCGCCCCGTCGAGGAGCCGGTTCTGGACGACGGAGAGACCGAACCCGGGCGCGAACCGACTCCAGCCATCCCACCCGCGGACGCGCGCGGCATACGACCGTGGCGCGAATGGGCCGCGCTCGCCACGACCGGAGTCGCCGTCGGCTCGCTCTACCCGCTCAACAGCTGGGATCTCCCGACCTACCTCGTCCTGATCGTCGCCGCTCTGCTCGCCGAGCGCGGCGTGAACCGCCGAGCGCTGATCCGGATCGGGATCGTCGGCGGCGCGGCCGTCGCCGCCTGGCTGCCCTTCATCGTCACCTTCGTCCCCTTCGCCGGAGGCGACAAAAGTTCGCTGCCGAGCGGGCTGCGGAACATCCCCCTGCTCTCGAAGCTGCTGACGACCGTCTCCCTCTACCGGGGCGAGCACATCTCGACGGGGGAGTTCCTGACGATCTTCGGCCTGCCCTGGATCGTCTCGCTGCTTTTGATCGGCATGGAGATCGCCCGCGACCGGGGGGACGCCGACGCCGACGCGACAGCTCGCCCGCCTCGCCTCGCGATCATCGCCGCCGTACTCGTCGCCTTCCTCGCGATCGCGATGCCCGCGCCAGTCCTGATCCTCGCGGGCGCACCCCTCGCCGCCGCGATTTGGCTGCTCTGGCGCGACCGCGGGGAGGGCGTGACGCCCCACCAGCTCGTCCTCGCGCTCTTTGCCGCCGGGTACGGCCTGATCCTGATCACCGAGTTCCTCTACATCCAGGATGAGTTCGCGGGCAGGATGAACACCCTCTTCAAGGTCTACTATCAGGTCTGGACCCTCTTCGGAGCCGGAAGCGCGCTGGCGATCATGCTGCTCTGGCGCGAGGCGTCGCCCCGCCGGATCGCCCGCGGCGCGCTGACCGTCGGCGTCGCCGTGGCGCTCCTCGCGGGCATCGCCTACCCCGTCGTCAGCGCCCGCGCCTGGACGACGGCGCAGGGTCCACGCGGGTGGCACGGCCTGGACGGCGCGGCGTTCATCGGGGAGACCGCGCCGGGCGATCTGGCCGCGATCAAATGGCTCTCGGCCAACGCACGCAGGGGCGACGTGGTGCTCGCAGCCCCCGGCTGCTCCTACCGGGTCAACTTCGGCGAGCCCACCGCCAGGTTCGCCGCCTACACCGGCGTGCCGACGATCATCGGATGGAACGGCCACGAGGGCCAGTGGCGCGGGGGCCAGCCCGACCTCAAGCGTTCGATCGCCCCGCGCGGGGCCGATGTCGCCGCGATGTACGCCGACCCGTCTCCCGGCGGCGACCTCATCCGACGCTACCGCGTCGACCTGATCGTCGTCGGCGGCTTCGAGCAGAACGGCGCGGGAAAGGACTGCGACCTCGCCGGCCCCTTCCCCTCCGCCGCCACCCCCGCCTTTCCCGGCCCGGGCTGGACCCAGATCTTCGGCCAGGACGGCACGCGGATCTACCGCTTGGCGGGGTGAGGCCCTTGCCGGTCTGGCAACGGCCGACCGCTCACCGCTCGCCGATCGGCGTGAAGGTCTTGTCGGTCCGGCCGACGAACTGGGACTGCGGGCGGATGAGGCGGTTGTTGGCGACCTGCTCCAGCACGTGCGCGCTCCAGCCGACGGCGCGGGCGACGGCGAAGGTGGGGGTGAACATGTCGCCGGGCAGGCCGACGGCGGCGAGCACGGCGGCGGAGTAGAACTCGACGTTGGTGTAGAGCCGACGGCCGGGTTTGCGCTCGTTGAGCGCGGCCAGGGCTTTGG
Organism: Thermomicrobiales bacterium; assembly: GCA_050997095.1. Classification (GTDB taxonomy): domain Bacteria; phylum Chloroflexota; class Chloroflexia; order Thermomicrobiales; family UBA6265; genus JBPCRG01. Next base: position 2,579 of record JBPCRG010000499.1, read on the forward strand.
TCTCGGTCTCCAGGGAGAGGGCGAAGAAGGCGGGGTCGCTGGCGGTCCGGGCCATCTCGCGCAGGATCTCGGCACGGGGGTCCTCGGCCTTGTAGACGCGGTGGCCGAAGCCCATCAGGCGGTCGCCGCGGTCGAGCGCGGTCTCCAGCCAGGCGTCGACGTTCTCGGCGGTGCCGATGTCGTTCAGCATGTCGAGCACTTTGGAGGGCGCCCCGCCGTGGAGCGGCCCCTTGAGCGCGCCGACCGCGCCGGTGAGGGCGGAGATCAGGTCGGACTGGGTGGAGGCGATGACGCGGGCGGTGAAGGTCGAGGCGTTCATGCCGTGGTCGGCGAGCAGGACGAGGTAGGTCTCGAGCGACTTCCAATGGCGCTCGTCCGGCTCCTCCCCGAAGAGCTGGTGGAGGTAGCTCTGGGCGGTAGTGTGGCCCTCTTTGGCCTGGACGGGCTCCAGCCCCTGCCGGAGGCGGAAGAACGCGGCCAGGATGCCGGGAAAGCGCGCCGCCAAGGCGATGGCCTCGTCGAGGTCCGGCGTGTCGTCGAAGTCGGCCCGGTCGACCGCGCCGAGCGCCGAGGTTCCGGTGCGGAGCGCGTCCATCGGCAGCGCGTCGGCGGGGAGCAGGCGCAGGACGTCGATCACGGCCGCGGGCAGCTGCCGGTTCGCGCCGAGCCGGGCGTTGAACTCGGCGAGCTCGGCGCCGGTGGGCAGGAGCCCGATCCAGAGAAGGTGCGCGACCTCCTCGAACGTGGCCTTGCCGGCGAGCTCGTGGATGTCGTATCCGCGGTAGACGAGGCGGCCCTCCTCGCCGTAGACGTGGCTGAGCGCGGTCGACGCGGCGACGACGTCCTCCAGCCCCTCGGGCTTCGGCAGCTGCGCCTCTTCGGTCGCCCCTTTTTCCTGAGTCATCGTCGTGCGTTCCCTCTCAATGCGCCGCGCCGCCCGATCGTCGCCTCTCCAGCTCCCGATTGGCGCGCATGGGGACCGACCCCTCCACTGTGGAGCCCGCCGCCGGAGGCGGGGAACGCCTGAGCGAACCTGCGCCGTGACGGGATCCGTCAACCTCGGAATCCTAGCACGGTCCCGGTCCGTCGCGGCCGACGGTCTGCGCGTGAATCGCTACCGTTCCTCGTCGCGGTAGGCGCTTTCGAGGCGGGCGCGGGCGGCGGGGATGTCCGACCCCAACTGCGCCAGCGCGGCCCGCAGCGCGGCGCGCGTCTCGTCGGGCGGCGTCCCCGGCTTCGGGAGCAGGTTCGGGTAGATCGCGGTGGTCATCGCCTCGCACAGCTCCCGGACGAACCCGGTCATCTCCCGGCAGGTCAGGTCGTCGAGGTGGATGCGGTCCTGGTTGAATGCCTCCGCGAAGGCGAAGGCACCGTCGCCGACGTCCTTCCAGTTCTCCCAGCGGAGGGTCTCCGGGAGGAGCTCGGCGGGCAGGGCGAACGACTCGCCCGGCAGCAGGACCGGGTTGGTCACGGAGATGAAGGCGGTCTCCAGCTTGGCCAGGCGGCGGTAGAGGTCCGCGACCGCCTGCCGCCGGCGCTCGGCCGCCTGGTTATGCTCGGGGACGTGGGAGCGGGCGGCGAGCGCCGTCATCGCGGCGCCGACCGCCTCCCGCAGCCGCCCGAGCTCCGCGTCCTGGTTCACGCGGAGATCGACGAGCGCCTGGTCGAGGCCGCGGGAGGTCTGGCTCTCGACCTCCGCGAAGCGGTCGCGGAGGCGGGCGAGCTGGTCGTCCTGCTCGCGGCTGGAGAGGCGCAGCCCCTCGCGCAGCCTGCCCAGCTCCGACTCGATCTCGCCGACGGCTCCCCGCGCCTCGCCGCGCAGCCGGTCGACCTCCGTCTGGTAGCGGGCGTCGAGCTCGGTGCGGAGCGCGTCGAGGTTCGGACTGGCGGGGGAGAGCGACGCCGTCGCCGCGCCGCCGTCCGTCTTCCGCAGCTCCCGCGGCAGGTAGACCGCGACCCCCACCACGAGCCCGGAAAGGAGCAGGAGCAGGAGCACGATGATCACGTCCATGTGTGGGAAATCCTCCAAGGTCATGCCGTCGACCGCGGAACCTAGCCTATCACCCGCCGGGCATCCGCCCTTCGCTCCGCTACTAGTGAAGGGACGGGGCGATCCGCCCCGATCCAGCGAACGTTCGCGCGGCGGACTCCGGTCCGGATCGCGCGCATTGGAAGGCAGCGAAGCATGAAACGACGCTCATTGATTCAGGCGGCGGTGCTCGCGCCCGCGCTCGCCCTGCCGCTCGGGTGGGAGCCGCTGGCGTCCGCGGCGCAGATCGACGATGGGACGGTCGTGCGCGCGCCGCTCCCGGCCGACGAGCGGATGGCGTGCGCGGTGCTGCCCGCGAACAGGATCCTCTCCTACTACGGCTTTCCCGGCAACGAGCTGATGGGCATCCTTGGCGAGTTCGACCAGAAGACGGTGCTCGCCAAGCTTCGGCGGCAGGCGGCGGCCTACGAGGCGGCCGACCCCAGCCGCCCCTTCAAGCTGGCCTTCGAGGTGATCGCGTCGGTGGCCCAGCGCGACCCGCAGGCCGACGGCAGCTACCTCGCCTACACCGGGGCCGACATCGTCCAGCGCTACATCGACTTCACCAAGGCCAACGATCTGCTGCTGATCCTCGACGTCCAGTTCGGGCGGCGGAGCATCCAGCAGGAGCTGGAGGCGATGTCGCCGTATCTCGAGGCGGAGCACGTGCACATCGCGATCGATCCCGAGTTCCACGTCAAGGAGGGCGAGGTGCCCGGCGAGAACCTTGGCACGATCGACGCGGCGGACGTGCTCTACGCGCAGCAGACGCTGGCCGACTTCGCGGCCCAGCGCGGCCTGGCCCCGAAGATCTTGGTGGTGCACCAGTTCAACTACTACTCGATCTCGAACAAGGACCAGATCGCCCCGGTCGACGGCGTCCAGTTCGTGCTCGAGGTCGACGGCTGGGGCCCGCCGAACGAGAAGCGCGACACCTACGGCGTGATCGCCGCGCCGCCGCCGATCGAGTTCTACGGGTTCAAGCTCTGGTACGGGCAGGACGACCCGCTGATGACCGAGGCGGAGGTCCTGGCCCTGAGCCCGTCGCCGGACATCGTGATCTATCAGTAAAGCCAGTCGAACCGGCCACGTGGTCGGTGCATCGTCATGCGTGATCGCCCGGACCGACGATTCCCCCTGCGGTCGAAAAGATTCCTCGACTCCGCCTGCGGGCTCCGCTCGGGATGACGGTGCGGGGGAAGCGCGGCGCATCCGCAGCGATGCCGATTGACCTCCGGCGGACAGATGGCGTGATGTCGAGGCGCTCATCCATGCGGAAACGTCAGCTGCGGCCGTCGTTTGGGGGCGTTGAGGCGAAGGCGGAGTTTCGGCGGCGGATGGCGACGGCGACGTTGGTGGCCACGGGCAGCGAGGGGCCGCTGCGGGTCGCGCTCGACGGTCTGCGCCGGGTCGGGCTTGGGGAGCGGGTGGTCAAAACCGCGCTCGCCGCCGGGATCGCCTGGGAGATCGGCCACGCGATCCACGCCGATCCGCTGCCGGTGCTGGCCCCGCTGACCGCGATCTTCACGATCCAGCTCACGCTCGCGAAGTCGCTGCGCGGCTCGGTCCAGCGGGTGCTCGGGGTGATCC
>JBPCRG010000558.1:0-4195 GCA_050997095.1 Thermomicrobiales bacterium
AACACCTACCGCATCACCGAAACCGGCTGCGAACTGCTCTCGGACCACCCGATGGAGCTTTGACGGCGAGATCCTTCGTGCCTCGGGATGCCTTTGGAGGAGGCGTGCCCAAGCTGTCATTCTGACGCAGGAAAAATCTCGTCGGCCTCTGCACGCCAGACACATGCCGAAGTCAGACCACTGAGTGGTCTGTGCGTCATCAATCGGCATCGTTGCCGTTGACGACGCGTCGCCCCAAACCCGTCATTCCGAGCGGAGCCCGCAGGCGAAGTCGAGGAATCTCTTCGAGCGACGCGAGAATCGTCGTCTGCCGGGACTATGACGAATGACGATGCACAGACCACTGAGGCACGAAGAATCTCGTCGTCGTTCTCCTCGTCAATCGAATCACGTTGACCGGAACATCGGCCCGGGGACGCGTCGTGTCGGTCGCTTCCGGACGCTGCATGGCCTCGGCGAATCGGTCGCGGACCCGCGCGGTCAGAAGAGGTCCCACCAATGGCCGCGGGCGAGCGCGACCGAGCTCTCCTCCTCAAGGATGACCGCCCCGGCGCGCATGAAGTACGCCCGGTCGGCGATCCGCAGCGCGGCCTTCACGTTCTGCTCCACGAGCAGCACGGAAAGGCCGTCCTCTTTCGCGAAGCGGTGGATCTGCGCGAAGATGCTCTGGACGACTGCGGGCGCGAGCCCGAGCGACGGCTCATCCAGCAGCAGCAGCTTCGGCGCGGTCATGATCGCCATCCCGAGCGAGAGCATGCGCTGCTGACCGCCGCTGAGGGTGCCCGCTAGCTGCTTCTCCCGCTCTCCGAGTATCGGGAAGAGGTCGTAGACCGCCTGCATGCGCGACGCGCGCAGCTTGGCGTCGGCGACGGTGAAGCCGCCGAGTTCGAGATTGTCGCGGACGCTCAGCGGGCGGAAGACCGGCGCTTCGGCGGGGGTGAAGGTCACGCCGTCCCGCACCTTCCGCCAGTACGCCTCGTTCGTCCGATCCTGGCCGTTGAAGCGGATCTGGCCGCCGACGAGCGGGACGAACCCGGAGAGCGTCTTCAGCAGCGTCGTCTTGCCCGCGCCGTTGTGCCCCAGCACGGCCACGATCTCGCCCGGTCCGACATCGATCGAGACGTCGAACAGCACCCGCTTCCTGAAGTAGGCGGCGCTCACGTCGATCGCCTGGAGCAACGGCGCCGCGGTCGCCACCGGACGTTCGAGCGTGTCGATCATCGGCCAAGTTCTCCGGCGGGCGCCGCGTTCGTTCGACGGCCCGCCCATGATGACGGTCTACGTGCCGAAATAGACCTCGACCAGCCGCGGCTGACGTTTGAGGTCGGCGATCGCGCCCTCGGCCGTGACTCGGCCCTCCTCCATGAAGACCACATGGTCGGCGAGCTGTTCGACGACGGAGAGGCTGTGCTCGACGATGCAGACGGTCCGCCCGAGATCGCGCAGGCGGAGCACGAGCGAGATCATCCCCTGGACCGCCGACGGGTCGATCCCGGACGTCGGCTCGTCGAGCAGCAGCACGTCGCATTCCGTGGCAAGGAGCCGGGCGATCGCGACAAGCTTCTGTTCGCCATACCCGAGGCTTGCGACCCGCTCGTCGGCCTTGTGGGTCATCCCGACGACCTGGAGGTAGTGCCGGGCCTGCTCGATGTTGACGGTTTCGACCGCGCGGCTCCGGAGCGGCCGGACGGTGAGCAGCGCGATGTTCTCCCCGGTTTGCCCCGGACCCGCCAGGGCGACGTTCTGAAGCACGGTCAGGCCCCGGAAGAGTCGGACATCCTGGAACGAGCGGGCGATCCCGAGCCTGGCGATCTGGTCCGGCGACCTGCCGGTGATGTCGACGCCGCGAAAGGTCACCTGCCCGCGGTCCAACGTCAGCACGCCCGTCAGCAGGTTGAAGATCGTCGTCTTGCCCGCGCCGTTGGGACCGATCAGCGCCGTGATCCGGTGTTCCCGCAGGGCGATGTTGACGCCGTCGACGGCGTAGATCCCGCCGAACCGCTTCGCGAGGTCGGTCATTTCGACGATGACCGGCGCGTCGAGGATCGAGACGATCGATGGAGCCGCCGGGGTCTGCGGCGCGCCCGCGTCCCCCGGGTGGTGGCCGTTGCTGCCGTTCAGACCGTTCCCGACGCCGACGCCGACAGCCACCGGCGGGAGGCGTTGTTCCGGTGAACCCGTCGGGACCGCCCGGCGGCGGCCCAGCCGGAAGAGGCTGCCGATCCCGGTTCCCTCCGGCAGAACGCCCTTCGAGCGGAAGAGCATGAGCCCGACGATCGCCGAGCCATAGATGATCGCCTGCCAGGGGTAGCTGTTCTCGTCGCTGACCAGGTTGAGGTTCTGCAGCAGCGGCCGAAGCCCGCCAAGGATCGTGGCGGCGATGATCGTGCCGGTCAGGTTGCCCATTCCCCCGAGCACGACGATCGAGACGATAAAGATCGAGAGGTCGAGGCTGTACGCCCCCGGGGCGATGAACTGGTAATAGAACGCGCTGACGCCGCCCACCAAGCCGGCGAGCGCGGCGGTGATGCCGAAGACGAGCAACTTGGCGACCGTCGTGTTCTTGCCGAGCGCGCGGACGGCGGGCTCGTCCTCACGGATCCCTTTGAGCAGGCGTCCGAACGGCGACTGGCCGAGCCCCCAGCAGACGAGCAGGACGAAGAGCGTGACCACGGCCATGACCGGCAGGAATTGCGAGGGGGCGATGAAGTCGCGGCCTAAGAGATGGAGCCACGGCACAGTCAGCCCGTAGGGCCCGCCGGTCAGACCTTTCATCGAGTTCATCAGTTGATGGACGACCATCTGGAAGGCGAGGGTGAGCAGGATCAGGTATTCGCCTTTGACCCGTTTGGTCGCCGGGATCGAGACGATCGTGGCGAAGCCCGCCGCAGTCGCCGCCGCCGCGATCACGCTCAACACCGGGTTCCAGCCGCGGTTCGCGGTCAAGATGCCCGCGGTGTAGGCGCCGATCCCGTAGAACGCCGCCTGCGCCATCGAGAATTGACCCGCGTATCCCATCAGCAGGTTCAACGACGCGCCGAGGGCGACGTAGATCAGGATCAGGATCGCGATGTCGGAATGGTAGTCGTTCAGCACCGGACGCTATGCCCCCGTCGAAGCCGCCTTGCACACCGGACTGGAGAAGAGTGACCCAGCCGGACCGCGCTCGACGCGGCGAGGCGCGCACCCGTCGGAACGGTGAGACGACCGGTCCGCCGCATCCGCACTACACCGCCGCCTTGCCGAGCAACCCTTGCGGCCGGAAGATCAGGATGAGGAAGAGGGCGCCGAAAATCACCACCGGCGCGTAGGTCCCGGAGAGCCAGATGCCGCTCAACGAGGTCAGCAGGCCGAGGGTGAAGCCTCCGACCGCGGCCCCCGGCAGGCTGTCGGTGCCGCCGAGAAAAACCGCGATGAAGCCGATCAGCACCGGCTCCAAACCCATCGACGGGAAGGCGACGTTGTCGACGACGAAGAGGACGGACGCGACCCCCACCAGCAGGGAGCCGAGCGCGATCGCCAGCAGATAGATCCGGTCGATCGAGATGCCCACCGCCATCGCCACCGCCGGATTGGTGCGGACCGCGTTGATCGCCCGGCCATACTGGGTGCGCTTGAGGAAGATCAGGAGCGCCCCGATGCAGAGCCAGCCGATGACGACGGCGATGATGTTGTAGGACGTGAACGTCACGTTGCGGATTTCGAACGTGTGGACCGAGAACCGGGCGACGCTGCGGTTTTTCGGGCCGAAGAGCACCTGCAGCAGATTGGCTCCCACGATCGAGAGCCCGAGCGACGCCAGGAACGCCCCCAGCTTCGTCGCCGACCGCCGCCGCATCGTCCGGTAGACCCCAAGTTCGATCGCCGAACCCAGGAGGACGGCGGTGACCAGGCCGGCGGGGATCGCCAGCCAGATCGGGAGGCCGAGCGAGTTGGCGATCAGCACCACGCCGTACGCCGCGAACGCGAAGACCGCCGCGTGCGCGAGATGGAAGATCTGGGTTGTCGAGAAGATGATGCCAAAACTCGTCGCGACGAGGGCATACTGGCTGCCCTTGACGATGCCCGAGACGAGCAGTTGAAAAAAGAGCTGCGGATCAACCACGACGCGAGGCTCCTGCCGAGACGGACGGCGATCGGACGGTTCGGTTTGGTGACGACCGGGTCGATTGAAGCCTCGTCACCCTCCGGCGCT
>JBPCRG010000533.1:0-4853 GCA_050997095.1 Thermomicrobiales bacterium
ACCCGGAGAGGATACTCAGACCGATCACGCCGACGTCCTCCTGCAGCGCCGCGGCCGCGATCATCTCCGGCGTCTGGAAGAGCCCCGTGTAGATTACCTCCATTCCGGCATCGCGGAGCGCGCGGACCATCACTTTCGCGCCCCGGTCGTGGCCATCAAGTCCCGGCTTCGCGACCAGCACGCGGATGGGCGCGTCGCCGCGCGGGGGGAATCCGCGGTCGCCCAGGTTCGAGGTCTCAGCGCTCATACCGGTAAAACCCCTCTCCGGTCTTGCGACCCAGCTTGCGCGCGGCGACGAGTTTGCGCAGCAGCGGGGCGGGGCGGTACTTGTCGTCGCCGAGATCGCGGTGCAGCACGTCGAGGATCGAGAGGCAGACGTCGAGGCCGATCAGGTCCGCCAGCGCCAGCGGGCCCATCGGGTGCGCGGCGCCCAGCTTCATCACCCGGTCGATCGCCTCGCGGTCGGCGACGCCCTCGGCCAGACAGAAGATCGCCTCGTTGATCATCGGGAGCAGGACGCGATTGGCCACGAATCCGGGAGAATCCGCGACGGTCACCGGTTCCTTGCCGATCGCGGTCGCGAACGCCACGATCCGCTCGACGGTCCCGGCGCCGCTCTGCTCGGCCGCGACCACCTCCACCAGCGGCAGCACCGGCACCGGATTGAAGAAATGCATGCCGACGACGCGGGCGGGGTCCTTCGCGACGGCGGCGATCGCGGTCACCGAGATGGACGACGTGTTCGTGGCGAAGATGGCGTCGGCCTTCATGCCCTCGGTGACCTCCGCGCAGACGCGGCCCTTGACCCCCGCGTCTTCGACCACGGCCTCGACCACCAGATCGACCGCAGCCAGATGCCTATAGTCGGGCGCGGTCGAGACCCGGCCGATCGCGGCATGGACGTCGGCGTCGCTCATTCGTCCCTTCTCGGCTTGGCGCCGGAGGTTGCGCCCGATCGAGGCGACCGCCCGCTCGAGCGCGGCGGGCTGGACGTCGATCAGCCGGACCGGAACGCCGGCGCGCGCGATCACCTCGGCGATCCCGGCGCCCATGACCCCGCCGCCGATCACCGCGACCTGGCCGATTCCGTGCTCGGTCATCTCCATGTCCGCTCTTCCACACATTGCACGATCGTCTTACCCATTCAGACCTGCCTTCGACGTGGCGGGAGACGCTTCCGGGAGTCGATTCACGTCATTCATCGTCGCGAGCAGACCCTGGTCGCACCATTTCAACACCGCGTCGCGCGCCGCCGAGACCAGATCGGGCAGTTCGGCCTCCTCCTCGGCGCTGAACCGCGAGAGCACGTGGCCGATCGAGTCGCCGCGGCCTCGGCCGATGCCGACGCGGAGGCGGGGCACCTCGTTCGTCCCCAGTTGCTCAACGATCGACTTAAGCCCATTGTGGCCCCCGGCGGAACCGGCGCCGCGCATCCGGAGGACGCCGAAGGGCAGGTCCATGTCGTCGAGCACGATCAGCAGGTCCTTCAGGTCGGCGTGGTTCCATTGCCAAATCTCACGCACGGCGAGCCCGCTCAGGTTCATGAAGGTCTGCGGCGCGGCGAGCACGACCTTCTCGCTGTGGCGCCGTCCCTCCACCAGCTTCGAGCGGAACCGCTGCCGCTCGGCCGGCTGGTCCAAGTCGGCCCGTAGACGTTGAAGCACCATGAATCCGACGTTGTGCCGGGTCGCCGCGTATTCCTTCCCCGGATTGCCAAGACCGACGATGATCTTCACCACGCGAGACCCCACCCCCGACGTTTGCAGCGTTGCCTACGAGACGCACCGGCGCAGCGGTCGGTGACTGACTGACTGGTATACTCGAACAGAGATTCTGCCACGGTTTGGATCGAGCCTGCAGCGCCCGACGTCAGCGAAGGGACCCCGACGACATGAACTTCATGGGAATCGGCGTGCAGGAGATGATCATTGTCCTGGTCGCCGCGCTCGTCATCTTCGGCCCCGACCGACTGCCCGAGGTCGCGGGACAGGTCGGCAAGGCGATCCGCGACCTTCGGAAGATGGCGACCGACCTGACGGGCGAGATCGAGCGCACCGCCGGGGTGGGCGACATCAAGAAGGCGGTTCAATCCGAACTCGCCGGCATTCAGCGGGAACTGGGCGCAGTCACCGGCTCGGCACAGGCGACCATGAGCGAGGCCGCGTCCTCGGTCAACTCGACGGTCAGCTCCTCCAAAACCGCGAGTTCGACGTCCACTTTTCCGGCGGCGACGTCATCGACCACGACGAGCGCCAGCAACGGCAGTTCCGCGTCAGGCGGAGCCAAGCCGACAGCATCCAAGCGCGATCCGCTCGCCGACCTCTCCTTTTTTGAAGAGCCCGCCGCGCCGGTCACTCTTCCGGCGTCCGCTCAACCAAAGCCTTCGGTTACCGTTCCGAGTCCCAGCCCGACCATCGACCAGCTTGACGCCGTCGGACGGGCCCGCCAGCGTCGCGCCGCCGCGGGCTACAACCGATTGCCCCTTTCCTGACGTTGGCCGAACCGTCTACCGGTGCCAAAGGCGTGCCTGCCTGACGTCGCACGCCAGCATCTAACGCTCGATGAGAAAGGCTGGAAACCGCTCGGATGGTCGCCTCCATCGCCGCGTCGAAGACGGCGCAGTCCGCGCTTTCATTCCACTTGCTGTGCGCGGACGACGGAACGATGGCGAGGCGGGGTCGGGTGACGACCGCGAGGGGCGTCATCGAGACTCCGGCGTTCATGCCCGTCGGGACGCAAGCCACGGTCAAGACCCTGCATCCGGCCGAGGTCGAGGCGACGGGCGCGGAGATCCTCCTCTGCAACACCTACCACCTGATGCTGCGTCCAACGGTCGAGGTGATCGAAGCGGCAGGCGGCCTGCATCGCTTCATGGGCTGGCGCCGGCCGATCCTGACGGACAGCGGAGGATTCCAGATTTTCAGCCTGGCGGGTCAGGTGAAGGTGACCGAGGAGGGAGCAGCGTTCCGATCCCACATCGATGGATCGAGGCATTTGCTGACGCCCGAGCGCGCCATCGAGCTGCAAATCCGCTACGGCTCCGACATCGCGATGGCGCTGGACCATGTCGTCGGCTATCCTGCCGAACCTGAGCTTTTCGAACTCGCATCGGCACGGACGACGCGGTGGCTGCGCCGCTGCGTCGCCGAACACGCCCGGCTCGACGGCCCGTCGCGCGGGTCGTCCCTGTTCGGGATCTGCCAAGGGGGGATGGAGGCGGGCCTGCGCCGCGAGAGCGCCCGGTCGATCGCCGCGGAGGATGTCGCCGGATGCGCCGTCGGCGGTCTCAGCGTCGGCGAGCCGAAGGAGATCATGAACGCGATGCTTGAGGTGTCGACGGCCGAGCTGCCTCCCGACCGCCCGCGCTATCTGATGGGTGTCGGCTCGCCCGAGGATCTCTGGAACGGCGCCGCCCGCGGCGTCGACATGTTCGATTGCGTGCTGCCAACACGGCTCGCGCGGAACGCCGCGGTGTTCACGCCCGAGGGCCGCGTCAGCATCCGCCAGAGCCGGTTCCGCAACCACCATGCGCCGATCGATCCGGCCTGCGACTGCGCGACCTGCACGACGTTCAGCGCGGCCTACGTCCACCACCTCTTCCGGGCCGGAGAGGTCCTCGGGCTGCGGCTGGCGTCCGTGCACAACCTGAGGTTTCTCGCACGCCAGATGGAGGCGATCCGAGAGAGCCTCGACGTCGGCAGCTTCGCGTCCGCCCACCGCGCGTTCGACGCCGTCTACCGGTCGGTCGGAACGCCCGCCCGCGCGGCGCAATGATCCACCGCGTGGGCGCGATCCAGGCGCTGCCACTACAATCTCGACAGCGCGACACGGCGGCAGCGGCGAGGGATGGGATCGGTGTACGTCCCCGAGTTTGATCCGGAAAAGTCGGGCGGGGTCGCCGTCGGCACGGACATCGTCGAAATCCCGCGGATCCAGCGCGCGCTCGACGATTTCGGCGAGCGGTTCTTGCGACGCGTCTACACCGAGCGCGAACGCGAGCGCTACCGATTCCGCATCTCGGAACTGGCCGCGCGGTTCGCCGCGAAGGAAGCGACATCGAAGGCGCTGGGCACGGGGATCCGCGGCATCCACTGGCGCGAGATGGAGATCCTGCCGGATCCGCGGGGCAAACCCGTGCTGATTCTGCATGGCCGGGCGGCGGAGCGGGCGCGGCTGCTGGGACTGACGGAGTTCAGCGTCTCGCTCACCCATTCGAGAAACGACGCGATGGCGTTCGTCGTCGCGACGAAAGGCCCGACATCGGCGGTCCGCCATTCCGCGGACGACTCGCAAGAGACAACAAGAGACATAGGGAGCGATCGTTGAGCACTTCGTTGTCATCCACCCCGGCCAAGTCGGACGCGCCGGAGATCGCGGACCTCACGTTCGCGCGCGCCGCGTTGCCCCGCCGCGCCGCCGGGGCGCACAAGTGGGGCGTCGGCGGCCTCGTGATCATCGCCGGAGGGCCCGGATACATTGGGGCCGCCGCGCTCGCCGCGATGGCCGCGGGCAGGTGCGGAGCCGGGATCGTGAATCTGGTGCTGCCGCGCGGCGCGATGGGCGCGGTCGCCAGCCTCGTGCAGGAGGCGGCGTTCATCCCGCTGACCGAAGGCGACGATTCGGCATCCTTGAAGCGGGCGACCGACGCGATCCGACCACGGCTCGAGAAGTCCCGGGCGATGATGGTCGGACCGGGTCTCGGCGAGGACGACTATGCGGCGGCGCTGCTCTCCGCCGTCTTCGGCATGGCTCCGGCCCATCGGCAATCGACGATCGGGTTCCAGCGCACGGCCCCGATCGCCCCGCACGCGTCCGCGGGCGACTCGCTGCTGACCGGCGACCAGCGGATCGTA
>JBPCRG010000545.1:0-6621 GCA_050997095.1 Thermomicrobiales bacterium
CGACTCCGCCTGCGGGCTCCGCCCGGAATGACGGGGTGGGGCGACGCCGAAGTCAGTGGCGCCGATAGGACCTGCACAGAGCGCTCGGGCAGAGGAAAGACCGCGGGCAAAACGCCTGCGGTCTTTACCTCTGCCCGTGTCCATTTGTCGGCCGATCGGCTACCTTCGGCGGCCGTTGCCGCTGATCATCGAGACGTAGTAGAGCAGCGTCAGCAGCGAGGTGGCGAATGCCGCGACGTACGTCCATGCCGCCGCGTTGAGCACGGCCGCGACGCCCTTGCTCTCACCCCGGTCGCCGACGCCGCCGTCGACGAGCCCGACCTGGATCAGCGCCTTCTTCGCCCGCGAGGAGGCGTCGAACTCCACCGGCAGGGTGACCAGCGTGAAGACCGTCGCGACCGCGAACAACGCGACACCAGCCCATGCCAGACCCGCGACGTTCAGGATCAGTCCGCCGAAGATCAGCAGAAACGAGAACTTCGAGCTGATGTTCGCGGCCGGAACGATCGCCGTGCGCGCCTTCAGCGGCGCATACGCCTTGTCGTGCTGGATCGCGTGGCCCGCCTCGTGCGCGGCGATCCCGATCGCCGCGATCGAATTGACGCCATAGACCCCCTGCGACAGCCGCAGGACGCGCGTCCGCGGATCGTAGTGATCCGTCAATTCGCCGGGGATCGCCTCGATCGGCACGCCTTGAAGCCCGTTCGAGTCGAGCACCCGCCGCGCCGCCTGCGCGCCGGTCACGCCCGCCGCGTTCGGCACCTTCGCGAACCTCGCGTACGTGCCTTTCACCTTCCACTGCGCCCACAGCGAGAAGAGCAGCCCGGGAATCATGAAGATGATGTAGTTGCCGAACCCGCCGCCACCGCCGCCGATGATCATGAACTTTCTCCGATCCCCGCGTCCCCGAGCGTGTCGGGGACAATGTTTTCCGTCTTGGGGCGGGCGAACCGTCGCCGCGCCATGGGTGGCCTCACGAACCTCGATCTACTCCACCCACCTTATTTTACGACAGACCGGGCCCGGCGGTTCCGTCATCCATTGTGCGGGCGTGCGGGCGCGTGCGATCACGCTACAACGCCGGACGCGCCGACCCATTAGGCTTGTAGGCATGGTTCCGGATCGGCGAATCACGAGCCCCGGAGAGAAGATCATGGCTGTATCGGTCCCGCTCGAATCGCCGCCCGTGGCGAAGCCCGCGCCGATCTTCGACATCGAATCGCTGATCGACGGCCACATGCGCGCCGCGGTGGATTTTCTGGACGGCCCCGCGCCGATGCTCGCCGGGATGGGACGGTACCACCTGGGATGGGTGGACGGGGCGCTGCGCGACGTCCCGCCGGGTTCGATCGACCAGGGAAAGCGCGTCCGGCCGGGCGTCGCGCTGCTCTGCTGCGCGGCCGTCGGCGGCGAGGCCGCGGTCGCCGCGCCGCTCGGGGCCGCGATCGAGCTGCTGCACAATTTCACGCTCGTCCACGACGACATCCAGGACCATAGCCCGACCCGCCGCCATCGCCCGACGGTCTGGACGCTCTGGGGCTCCAGCCAGGCGATCAACGCGGGGGACGCGCTCTTCGCGGCCGCCCACCTCGCGCTGTTCCGCCTGCTCGCCTGCGGCCACGACGCGGCCACGGTCCTGCGCGTCGCCGAAGCGTTCGAGCGGATGACGATCGACATCGTCGCGGGGCAGGTGCTGGATCTCAGCTTCGAGGCCGAATCGTCCGTCTCGACGGAGGCGTATCTGGCGATGATCGACGGCAAGACCGCCGCGATCGTCACGTTCGCGGCGTGGGCCGGAGCGCTGCTCGGCGGGTCCGGCGACGCCCGCGCCGACCTGTTCGGCGAGTTCGGGCGCGCATTGGGGCTCGGCTTCCAGATCCAGGACGATCTCCTCGGGGTCTGGGGCAAGCGGGAGGAGACGGGCAAGGAGCCGGCCGACGACATCCGGCGCAAGAAGAAGAGCCTGCCCGTGCTGATGCTGCGCGAGAAGGCCGACGCCAGTGACCGCGCCGTCATCGACGGGCTCTACCGCGGCGACGAGGTCGACGCGGCAGGCGTGCGGACGATGCTGTCGCTGCTCGACGCCTACGGCGTCCGCGGGGACGTTGAGGCGCGGGTGCGTTTCCATCACGACGCGGCGATCCAGGCGTTGACGGTCGCCGCCCCGAAGCCCGGTTTCGCCCGCAGCGCGTTGTTGGCGCGGGTCGAGTCGCTGGCCTCCCGCTCCCGCTGACCCGGCTCCCCGGCAACGGTGTCCACGCCTTCGACGCTTGGCGGAGCCGCCAGCCGTCTCCGATCCTCCTCGGGACGTTTGCACTTTGGTCGGGGGACGAACGGGTGATGGTCAGGCGCAGGACCTTTGCTAGCCTATAAGTCCTAGCGAGATAGGCATATTTTGTCCGCCCGATGCGACGAAAGGGCGATGTCCACCCGTCAACGGGAGACCATGCGTCCGCGGCGCAGGAAAGGATCGGCGATCGATGGGCGGTTCCCGCGATAACACGAACGACACCGGATCATGGACAACGGCCTGGAACGCGCTCCAGCGACGGTTCGGGGAGACCGGCGCGGACCTCGCGGCCCGCGTGACGACGGGCGACCGCGCCCGCCCGGCCGAGCCAACGGATGGAGAGGGCGGGGCGGCGAAGCGCCATGCCGGCAGAACGGACATCGTGCTGCGCGAAGAGCCGTCACCCTCCGTCTTCCCGCGCTGGCGGTGGGATTGACATCCCCCGGCGCCCCTGCGACGAAGCGGAGCGGACCGTCTTCCGGGCTGACCCGTCGGATGGCGGTCTGTGATAGGCTGACCCCCGTTCGACGCAACCCCGGTTTCGTGATCCCGGGGCCTCCGCAACCGGTTCAGGGGCATCAATGACGGGTCTCGATCCGAGCTTCATCGCCGACCTCCGGGGTGCCAACCTGCTTCAGGACGGTCATTTCGCGTTCCGCTCGGGCCGCCACACCGCCGGTCTGGTCGACCGCGACCGCCTGCTCGCCCACCCTGGCAGCGCGAGCCATCTGGGATACATCCTGGCCAAACAGTTCTTCTCCGAGCACATCGACACCGTCGCCACGCCGTCGATCTGGGGCGCGGGGCTCGCGCAATGGATCGGCTATTTCCTGGAGCCGAGGGCGAAGGTCGTCTACGCGACCCCATCGAAGGGCGGCGTCTCGATCTCCCCGAATTTGACCGCTGAGATCACCGGGAGGCGCGTCCTGCTGGTCGACAACCTGGTCATGTCCGGCGAGACGATGACCGCCTTCGCGAAGATGATCGACGGGATGGACGCGACGGTCGTCGGCGTGGCGACGCTTTGGAACTTGGCCGAGCCGGAGATCGAACTCCATCCCGTGACCAGCGTGCTCAACGCCGTATTCCCGGCGGTCCGGGCCGACGCCTGTCCGCTCTGCCGAGCCGGCGGCGCCGAACCCGTGGCCCTTCCCTACTGAGTGCTCCATCCATCGTCAAACGATCCGTCAAAACGACGTTGACGCGATTCTTCGTGCCTGAATGACGACACTCTTGATCGTCTATGCGGCGCCCCTTGGTTGTCATTCCGACGAAGGAGGAATCTCGTCGTCTCGTGGTCCCGAAAATGAACCGTGGACAGGGCGTCGGGGCGGTCGGCGATGTGGATTCCGTAAAGGCCGGATGGGTCAAGCCCGCTCCGAAGCATCGGCGAAATCGGCGCTTCGATCGACTGCCGATCGTCCGACGCCTTCACGCCCTTGGCACGTTCCGCAGCTCGGAATGCGGCCTCAACGCCCCGTCATCGAGGTCGATGTCCGCGCCACTCCACCGCTCCGCCATGGCGATCAGCGCGTCCGTGGCCTCCTCGGCGAACTTCTGCTCCTTCGGGGCCCAGAAGAAGCGTTCCGGCGCGGCCCCTTTGGCGCGGCGGATCATCTCGGCGTAGCCCGGCTCGTTCGGCGGGCATCCCGGCTCGACGCCGTATCCCGCGCAATGCCCGTAGCCTTTGGCGAACCGTTCGAGAAAGTCCTGCAGGTTCGCCATCGTGATCCGATAGCGGACCCACCGGTGGTTGGCCCACGACAGCTCCGCCTGCGGAGGGGCGGTGAACCGCTCCCGCAACGCTTCCCCGGCGCACGTTCCGCGCTCCGACAGGGCTTTGACGCGCTCCGGCGGCATCCTCAGGTTAAGCCCGCCCTCGTCGTCGGCCAGCCGCACGTGCGCGATCCGGTCGCGGAAGCCGACCAGCAGCATCTGCTCGTTGTCGTGGCTGTTCTCCATCACGCTTTTCAGCGACCCCGCGAAACCCGGCAGTCCCGTGATCTCGGTCCAGTCCTCGCGGGTGTCGCCGGTTTCCGAATCGACCAGCTAGACGTTGGCGCAGGGGTCCTTGGCCGGTCGCCTGCCGGCGGGGAACCCGCGCAGGTTGATGGCGAAGGTCGGCCAGCGCGGCAGCGGGCTGTCGAAGAAGTGGAGCGGGAAATTGCTCACCAAACCCCCGTCCGAGAACCAGCACCGGACGAGCGGCTGATGCTCCTTCGCCGGCTCCGCTCCCGGCCGCCGACGGGCGCGGACGCCCCGGTGCGTGTAGAGCGGGACGGCGGAGAGGAGGAACGGGAAGCTCAGGCTCATCCGCGCCGCGACCACGACCGGAAAATCGGCCCGCGGCGGGAGCGGCAGCTTGCCGTCGGGCCGCGTCCCGACGCTTTCCGGGTGGCGTGCGGGCGACGCCATCCAGTCGACGACGTAGGCCGGGAAGAGTCTGCGGAACTCGGCCGGGTCGAAGTGCCAATGCTCCCGGCCGTCGTCTTCGAACGGCAGGCGGAAGCCGCGGGCCGCGGTCAGGTTGGAGGTCATGGTCTGGAGAGTGATCTCGTGCCGGTCCAGGTCGCCGAAGGTCAGGGGACGCCGCCCGGGACCGTCCGACGGCACGCCGGCCAGGCAGTCGAGATATTCGGCAAGCCACGGGGTGAGCGCCGGCCGGGATGCGTCGCCCGTCGGCCCGTTTCCAGTGCAGAGCCCGAAGAGGTTGCGTGGGAGCGTCCGCAGCAGCCGGGCGACGAACGTCGCGGCAATGGTGGCGGGCGGGACCACGAGGGCGATGAACGCGAGCGCGAGCATCAGGATCAGGCCCATCGCGACATGGCCGGCGCTCCCGCGCCGGTCGGCCAGCGCGAGGGCGGCGAGCGCCACCGGCGCCGCGAGGAGGCCGATCGCGAGGGCAGACGCGGGTATTTTGGACGGGGCTTGGCCTGCCGGTGCGCTCGGCTCCGGCTCGCTTTTCGGCTCCGGCCGCAGGATGAGCGCGGCGGCCAGGCCGGCGAGCGCGGCAGCGGTCAGCAGGGGCGCCCAGACCGGAATCCAGCCACCGGCGCCCGCCGCCGCCGCGAGGGCGACCGCAGGCAGCGGGCCGAGCAGCAGAGGCACCGGAAAAGCGCCGACCGCCGCTTTGGCGACCCGCCGCGCCCTCCCCCGCTTGGCGCCGACGAAGGCCGTCGCCACGCGGAAGAGCGCCGCGGTCTCCGGTTGGGGCCGGAAGAGTCCGAGCAGGCGTCCGTCATCCGCGGCGAGCCAATCCGGCAGGTTTTTCAGACCCGCGAATCCCGAGCCGGAGCCGCTTTAGCGTCCATGCTCCGCGGCGGCGGTGGCGGCTGCGGCGATCGCCCCGGCCGACGTGCCGCCGATGCTGCGGAAGCGGAACGCCTGCGCCAGCTCCCAGACCGCTCCGGGGTAGACCACCCCGCTGGTGATTCCGCCCTTCATCACGATGTCGGCGTTGCGTAACTCTACGGGGGCCGATTCTGCCGCCCGAACAGGATCCGCCGCCGCTGTGGCCATGGTCTCACCCTCCCATACGACAGAACCGCCCACCGCCCGCCCGCGGTCGCGCGGAGGCTGGGGTCGGCGTTCGATCGGCGCGTCCTTGAATCTGTGACGGTGAAAAGGGGATCGGCATGCCAACCCGAGGCGTCTGCGACTGACGGCGGCGGTTGAGGCGTCCGGAGGTTCCGCGCCGGGACGTCGTCGGTCGCGATCCCGGGCGACCGCGGATCGACAGGCGTCATCTCGCGGGTGATGGGCTGACGAGGATCGGGGGATGCGCTGGCGGACGGTCGGCCCGCTGGCGGCATGGCGGCCCATGGAATCGGGAGGATGGGCTGGACCGTCGGAGGGTGCCCATGCGCGCGCCGCCCGATGGTCCGGGCGCGCGGACGGCTGGCCAGTTCGCGGCATTCGGCCGAGGTCGATCCCGGCCAGGCGATCATCGGCATTGCGGAGCCTCCGATACCCCGCTACTCTACACCCCGTATCTTTTCGCCGCTCAACGACATCGCGGTCCGATCCGCGCGTGGCGGGGGAGGCGGATCGGGGCGGCAACGCCCGGAAGGCTTCGCTGGATGTCGTTCGCCCGCCGCTCGCCGCCGCGCGACTCCACCGCGCCCACCCCGCGCGCCGGCGGCGGCACGGTGACCGCATTGAAGGCCCAGGCGCACGACCCGAACCGGGTCAACGTCTTTCTCGACGGGGAGTTCGCGTTCGGGCTTGAGGCGCTGACGTCGGTCGACGAGGGCCTGCGGATCGGCGGCGAGATCGGCGCCGAGCGCGTTGGAGGGCTCCCTGCCCCCGCCCAGAAGCTCACAACCACCCCC